>NZ_SMKP01000129.1:0-30492 GCF_004349015.1 Nonomuraea diastatica | reverse complement strand
CAGCTCCCCCTCCGTGGCAAGCCGAGTCGCCCACCCCACCCGCGCAGCTCCCTCCGTGGCGGGTCGCGTCATCCTCCCCGCCCCGGGTCGGCTCTCGCGCGCACTCTTGCTTCCCTTACGGCAAAGCCGAGTTGCCCGCCTCGCCGACGTCAGCGGCCCTCTGTCACGCGCCGGTCGTGAGGGCCAACGGCGCACTCGCCGTTACGAGCGCCCCTTCACCGTCCACTTCGCTGCGGCGGCACCAGAACGCCAGGCGGTGAGGTCAGTCGCCGAGGCGGTCGGCGGTCTCCAGCCACTCGGCTTCGATGGTGTCCTTCTGGGCGGTGATCTCGCGGAGCTCGGCGTCGAGGGTGCCCAGCCGCGCATAGTCGTTGGCCGCTTCGGCCATCGCGGCGTGCAGCCTGGTCTCCCGGTCGCTCAGCTTGTCGAGCTGGCGTTCGAGGCGGTTGAGCTCCTTGCGGAGCTCGCGCTCCTCCTTGGCCGAGAGCCCGCCCTGACCAGCAGGGGCCGGGTCTGCCGCCGACGGCGGGGAGCCGGCCGCACCGGCGGCGCCGAGGGCCGCGGTCGAGGTGGTGGTCGTGGTCGTCGTGGTGGCGCCGGCCATGCGGGCCGTCATGGCCGTGCCGGCGGCGCGGCGTTCGAGATATTCGTCGACCCCGCCGGGCAGCAGGGACAGCTTGCCGTCACCCAGCAGCGCGACGCAGCGATCGGTCACCCGCTCAAGGAAGTAGCGGTCGTGGCTCACCAGGATCAGCGTGCCGGGCCAGCCGTCCAGCAGGTCTTCGAGCTCGTTGAGCGTCTCGATGTCGAGATCGTTGGTGGGCTCGTCGAGCAGCAGCACGTTGGGGTCGTCCATGAGGAGCCGGAGCAGTTGCAGCCGTCGCCGCTCACCGCCCGAAAGAGAGCCGACGACCTTCCACTGCGCCTCGCCCTTGAACCCCAAACGTTCGAGCAGCTGGGACGCCGACCATTCCTTCTTGCCGACCTGGAGGTATTTGCGTATTTCCTCCACCGACTCCAGCACCCGCCGCTGCGGGTCGAGCTCGGCCAGCTCCTGCGACAGATGTGCCAGGCGTACCGTCTTGCCCCTGACCACCCGGCCCTCGTCGGGCTTGACCGTGTCGGCGAGCAACCGCAACACCGACGACTTGCCGGACCCGTTGACCCCGATCAGCCCGATCCGTTCTCCCGGGCCGAACTGCCACGTCAGGCGATCGAGCACCAGCGGCCCACTGCCCGGCCCGCCCGCGTGCAGGGTGACGTCGTCGAGGTCGTAGACCGTCTTGCCGAGGCGGGCCGCGGCGAACCGCATCAACTCCACGGTTTCCCGCGCCGGCGGCTCGTTCGCGATCAGTGCCTGGGCGGCCTCGATGCGGAACTTCGGCTTGGACGTACGGGCGGGCGGACCGCGCCGCAGCCACGCGATCTCCTTGCGCATGAGGTTCTGGCGGCGCTCTTCGGCGGCCTGGGCGATCCGCGCCCGCTCCGCCTTGGCCAGCACGTAAGCGGCATATCCACCTTCATACCGTTCGACCTGTCCGTCCACGACTTCCCACGTGCGAGTGGACACCGCGTCGAGGAACCACCGATCGTGCGTCACGACCACCAGCGCGCTCTTCCGGCTCGCCAGATGCCCGGCCAGCCAGGCGATCGCTTCGATGTCGAGGTGGTTGGTGGGCTCGTCGAGCATGATCAGGTCATGGTCGTCGATCAGCAACTGCGCAAGCGCCGTACGCCTGCGCTCGCCACCGGACAGATCGGCGGACCTGGCGTCCAGGTCGAGGTCGCCGATCAGGTTGGCCAGGATCTCGCGAACCCGCTGGTCGCCGGCCCACTCGTGCTCCGCCAGCCCGCCGAGCACGATCTCCTTCACGGTGGCGTCGGGGTCGAGCTCGTCCCGCTGTGACAGGAAGCCCACCCGGAGCCCGCGGTTGTGGGTGACCCGGCCGGTGTCCGGCCGCACTGCCCCGGCGACGACGGACAGCAAGGTCGTCTTACCGCCCCCGTTGCGCCCGACGACCCCGATGCGCTCCCCTGCTTCTATGCCCAGGGAGACGTCGCTGAGGAGTGGCTTGGGCCCGTAAGCATGTGAGACCGACTCAAGGTTGACCAGATTCATGGCAATCCCAGGGTATCGGCTCGCCGCAGGCCGGCCGACAACAAAGAACCATCCGCCACCCGGGCGGGCCGGCGCAGACAAGAGCGCGAGGTCACCGCACAGGGATGACGGCACTCAGACGCAGAACGACCCCAACGACCACCGTACGGAGACGACGGCGCTCAGACGGAGAGCGGTGAAAGCGGCCACCATACACAGACGACGACGGCGGCTGTCAGACGGAGGCAGTGGAAGCGGTCACCGTGCAGGGAACGGAAGGGCAGAAGCGGTCACCATAGAGAGACCGGAAGGTGGAAGCGGTTGCCGGGCGGGGAACGGTGGGCGGTGGCGCCGGTCAGAGGAGGGTGGCGCCGGCGACGGGGCCGTGGGCGGGGACGGCGGTGTCGGCGGCGCCTGTCGTGGTCAGGCCGCGGGCCAGATCGCGGGCGTGCAGGGCGTCGATGGCCAGGAACGCGCACGTCGGGCCGGAGCCGGAGACGATCGCGCCCAGCGCCCCGTGCTGACGGCCTGCATCGAGGGTCGGCGCGAGCTCCGGGCGGAGGCTGAGCGCGGCCTCCTGGAGGTCGTTGCTCAGGTGGGCGCCCAGAGCGTAGGCGTCGCCGGTGCCCAGAGCCTCCATCAGCGAGTCGTCGAGTTGGGGCCAGGACACCTCGACCGCCGAGGCCTCCCTGAGGCGGTCGCATTCCGCGTAGACGCTGGCTGTGGAGAGACCACCGTCCGCCAGCGCGAACACCCAGTGGAACATGCCCCCGGTGGGCAACTCGCTCAGCTGCTCGCCGCGGCCCGTGCCGACCGCCGTGCCCCCGAGCAGGGAGAACGGCACGTCGCTGCCGAGATCGGCGGCGATCTCCATGAGGTCTTCGAAGGGCAGCCCGAGCCCCCACAGCTCATTGCAGGCCACCAGCGCGCCCGCCGCGTCGGCACTGCCGCCCGCCATCCCGCCGGCGACTGGGATGTCCTTCTGGATGAGCAGGTCGGCGCCGTAGCCGCGGCCTGCGTGTTTGGCGAGCGCGCGGGCGGCCCTGATCGCCAGGTTGCCGTCGTCGACCGGCACCTGGCTGGACCACTTCCCCGACACCGACACGGTGATCGCCTCGGACTCCTTGGCCGTCACCTCATCGAAGATCGATACGGCGTGAAAGACGTTGACAAGGTCGTGGAAGCCGTCCTCCCTGAGCGGGCCGACAGAAAGTTGCACGTTGACCTTCGCAGGCACACGTACGGTCACCGAACTCATCGATCTTCTGCCACTTTCATCACTTGCCGGGGTCAAGGACACTCGATGTTATCGGGGCACGCCGCCCTGACATGCGGTTCTCGAAAGATGGCGCCGGGTGGCGACGGCCCTGCAACACGTAGAGTCAAGGTCATGGGCTTATGCCCCGATCTCAATCGGTTACAAATCGTGATGTCTTGCCCCCAGTCGCTCCACTGCGGTTCGGACGCTGAGAACGGCGCCGCCGATGCTTCCACGCCCGGCGAGGTCGCCGGATCTCGACGGCTCGTCCAGGTCGCGGGGTGGTCGAATCGGCAGGCGGTCGGGGCGGTGGCCGGGCGGGCATGGTGGTGAGTGAGGAGGGTGTGCGCGTTGGGTGACGTGACGGTGATCGAGGTGCCGCAGTGGCGGGGGTCGGGAGCTCCCACGGGGCAGCGGCTGCGGGAAGGCGCGCGGTTGCTCGCCGGCATGGTGGACGCCGATCATCGGGTGCCGGTGGACGCTGATGACGATCTCGTCGGCACCGCCGCCAGGGTGCGGGAGGCGGTCGGGCGGGTGCGTGATGGGCTGGTGGTCACCGCGGGCGGTGATTGCGGGGTCGAGTTGGAGCCTGTGGCGGCGGCGCGGAGGCGGTTTGGGGATCGGCTGGTCGTCGTCTGGTTCGACGCTCATGGGGACCTGAACACGCCTGAGTCGTCGCCTTCCGGGGCTTATCACGGGATGGTGCTGCGTGCGCTCACCGGAGAGGGCCCCGAAGGGTTGGTGCCGGAGGTGACGGTGCGGCCGGAGCGGATCGTGCTGGCCGGCGGGCGCGATCTCGACACCGCGGAGGCGGAATTCGTCAGAACCCGAGGGATCCGGCATGTCCGGGAGGCGGATGCCGCGGCCCTCGTGGACGCGGTCGCGGCCTGCCACGACACCCCGCTCGGCACGGCGGCCAGGTCTTCGCGTGGCACGGCGGCCGTCTATGTGCACATCGATTTTGACGTGCTCGATCCGCAGGTCTTCGCGAGCGTGGGCTCGCCGGCGCCTGGTGGACTGCATCCCGATCAGCTCCTTGTTCTGGTCGGCGCGCTAGCCGAACGGTATGAGGTGGCGGGCCTGGGGCTCATGGAATATGAGCCGTCCAGGGAGGAGGACCAGGAACTGCTCTGCGGCCTGGTCAAGGAGTTGGTCGAGGCCTGTTCTGGAAGGTGAGGGGCGAGCCCGGCCATGCCCGCCGGGGGCGGCTCGGACAGCGGTCAGCCCGGGCGTACGGCACCTCGGAACGCGGAGCGGAAGTAGGGCGAGCGGAGGAAGTCGACCTTGCGCACCACGTCGCCCGTCTTGGGGGCATGGATCATGACGCCGCCGCCGAGGAACAGGGCCACGTGGGTGGGGTCGCCCGTGCCACCGCCGAAGAACAGCAGGTCGCCTCGGCGGCGAGCGCTGAGCGGGATCCTGCGGCCCTGGCGGAACTGGGCGCCGGTGTAGTGGCTCAGCCGCACCCCGGCTCTGGACCAGGCGTAAAGGGTCAGGCCGCTGCAGTCGAAGCCGGTCGTGGCGGCTCCTCGCCCGACGCCGATGGTGGGGCCCTTCGCCGAGCCTCCGCCCCAGGAGAAGGAGACGCCCAACTGGCCGAGGGCCGCGGCGGCGGCCGTCTCGCCCCTGGTCGGGGTGCGTTTCAGCTGTGCCAGGGCCGGATCGGGGACGGCGACGAGCGTGGTGCACAGGCCGCCGCCGAGGGCGAGCCAGACGAGAGCGATGCGTCGGAGCATGTGAGCCTCCCGGGTTCGTACGTGAGTTCGGGAGGCCAGGATGATCCGGCGGAGCGAGGGGACGCGGAGCCGAGCGGCGTTCTGTGGATGAAGGGGGTGGCGGCAGAGGGGGCCTGTGGACAGGCCCTGCCCGCACAGGACGTGTCTATAGGGTGTCCCGCCATGAGCCCCCCAGGAACAAACATGCCTCCCATGCCCGTCATCACGGCCGTGACCGTGGTCGGTCTGATCTCTGCCTCGCTGATCGCCACCCGCACGTCGCTCGCGCTCTTCGGCCTGCTCGGCGCCGCCGTGGCGTGGGGACTGTGGCAGGGGTGGCGCGGCCCCAGACTGCTCGCGATCGTCTTCAGCGCCGTCGCAGTGTTCCAAGGCGCGCTCGTACTGGTCGGTCCCATCCAGGGCGGATCCGTCGCGGGCGAGTACACATCCCTGATCGCCGGGGTCGTCATCGCCCTGGTCCCGGCCGGTTGCGCGACCATCCTGCTGCTTCTCTTGCCGCGGCGATGACGAGCCTGGTTCGCTCGTCATCGCCGGCCGAAGCGCTGACAACCACGACCGGCGGGCGGCGGCGATCCCGGGCATGCCGGTGTCGGCACGATCACGCCGGCCGTGATGCGTGCCCCCGTCAGCCCTGGCGATCAGGGGCGGATTCGGCTATGCGGACGAACGCGTGGATGTCGAGTTGCTCACCGCGCGCCGAAGGGTCCACCCCGGCGGCTCTGAGCGCGGCCTCCGCCTCGGCCGGGCTGCCCGCCCACGAGGCCAGGGCCGCGCGCAGGGTCTTGCGGCGCTGCGCGAAGGCCGCGTCGATCACCGCGAACACCTGCTCTCTCGACGCCGTCGTGGCGGGCGGCTCGCGGCGGACCAGGGAGACGAGTCCGGAGTCGACGTTGGGCGCGGGCCAGAAGACCGACCGGCCGACCGGGCCCGCCCTGCGCACGTCCGCGTACCAGGCGGCCTTGACCGACGGAACTCCGTACACCTTGGAGCCGGGACCGGCGGCCAGGCGGTCGGCCACCTCCGACTGCACCATGACCAGGCCCTTGCGCAGCGACGGCAGCGCCTCCAGAAGGTGGAGCACCACCGGGACGGCCACGTTGTAGGGGAGGTTGGCCACCAGGGCCGTGGGGGCGAAGCCCAGCAGGTCGGTCTCGGAGATCTTCATGGCGTCGGCGTTGATCACGGTGAGCTGGTCGGAGGCGCCTCGGCCGGCGACCGTGAGGGGAAGCTGGTGGGCGAGCACCGGGTCGATCTCGACGGCCACCACGTGCGCGGCCGACGCCAGGAGCTCCAGGGTGAGCGAGCCGAGGCCGGGGCCCACTTCGATGACGACGTCATCGGACGACAGAGCGGCCACGCGTACGATGCGGCGGACGGTGCCCCCGTCGATCACGAAGTTCTGCCCTAGCTTCTTTGTGGGACGAAGATCTAGCTTGTTCGCCAAAATACGTATTTCCGCGGGGCCCAACAGCCTCATCATCCCATCAGTCTCTCGTATCGAAGAACCTGCGATGGTGTACGGGGAGACCAAAGGAGAGGATGGCGTGGAACAGGAAGGGACGTCCCTCATGGAGCCAACGGGCGCCGCGCCCCTACGCCCGACGGACCTGCGGGAGGTCGGGCCGTACCGCCTGCTCGGGCGGTTAGGCGAAGGGGGCATGGGGACCGTGTTCCTCGCACGGGCGCCGACGGGGCGGTTCGTGGCGCTCAAGGTCGTGAAGGCGGAGTTCGCCAACCAGCAGGGGTTCGCGGCCAGGTTCCACGCGGAGGTCGACAGCGCCCGGCGGGTGGCGTCGTTCTGTACGGCCCAGGTGCTGGACAACGGCAACACCGGGGACGGCAGGCCCTACATGGTGACCGAGTACATCGCGGGCACCCCCCTGTCCGACCAGATATCGAAGCACGGGTCCCTGGACCCGGGCCCGCTGCACGGCGTCGCGCTCGGGGTCGCGGCGGCGCTGGCGGCCATTCACGTGGCCGAGCTCGTGCACAGGGACCTCAAACCGGCGAACGTGATCCTCTCGCTGTCCGGGCCCCGGGTGATCGACTTCGGGATCGCCAGGGCGCTCGACCGGGAGAGCGGGTTCACGCTCTCCGGCGAGCTGCTGGGGAGCCCGGGCTGGTGGGCGCCCGAGCAGGTGCGCGGCGAGCCGGTCAGCCCGGCGGCCGACATCTTCGCCTGGGGCTGCCTGGTGGCGTACGCGGGCAACGGGCGGCACCCGTTCGGCCGGGGCGACCCCATCACGCTGGCCCACCGTGTCCTGAACACCCAGCCCGACCTGGGTACGCTGCCGGCGCCGCTGGACGACCTCGTCCGGCTGGCCACCTCGATGGACCCCACGCAGCGCCCGACGGCGCAGGATCTGCTGATCGCACTGGTAGGAGGGAACACGCCCGCGCCGTCGATCAACCCTCCCACGCTGGTGGCGAGCGAGATGCTGAACGACTGGCGGCCGCCGCAGGAGGACGATCCGGACGTCACGGCCACGTTCACGACGCCCCGGTCGGACGACGCCACCCGCCGGGAGACGGCGATGGGCAGCCCGGACAACCCTCCCGGCCCCGGCCGCCCGATGCCGGACTCGCCGCCGGGCGATCCGGGTCACGAGGGCTCCGGCGTTCCGCCCGGCAGGCCGCGGCCCGGTGCGGGAGACCCTCGTGAGAGCTCGGCCGGCGAGACGCAGGCGTCCGTCGAGGAACGAGCCCGGCACGAGGAACGGGCCGCCAGGGACGAGCTGGCCCGCTGGGACGCCCAGAAGCACCAGGACGGAGCCCCGCAGCCCGCCCAGCGCGGCGCGAAGCCCCAGGGACGGTGGCCGGAGCCGCCGACCGCGATCAGCACGGACACCCGGCCCGGCGAGCGGAGCATCCCCACGGACCGGCCTGGCGACGAGCCGGCCACGCTCGGCGACTCGAAGAAGCCCGGCATCCGCTGGCTCATCGCCGCCGCGGCCGCCGTGCTGGCCATCGTCGTGACGGCCGGCGTGCTGATCGTGACCTCCGACCGTACCGCCACCACTCCCGGCGACGCGGGCGCCGCATCCCCGGGGGCGCGCCCCAACGACGTGGGCCGCAGGTTCGTGCTGGGCCCGGACTTCGACGACCCCGTCGCCGTCGTCCCCTCCGCCCCGGAGTGCGGGCTGAGGACGTACGAGGGGACGACGGCGTCCAAGGGCCAGTTCTGCGTCATCCGCTGGACGATGATCAATCCGGGTGGCGAGCGGAAGCCGCTGGTCCAGCCGGTCGTCTCCATGGTCGACGACCGGGGCGCCGAGCACGATCCGGCCGCCGTCACCCTGCCCCCGGCCATCCTGCCCGGCGGGCGGGTGGACGGCGCGTTCGTGTTCGACCTGCCCAACTACCGCCAACCCGTGAAGGTGACGGCGACCATGCTGGAGAACGGCAAGCAGATCGAGGTCACGCTGTGATGATCCGATCGGCCCTCGTCACGCTCCTGCTCGCCGCGGTGACGCCGCTCGTGTCCGCCTCAGGGGCCGCGTGCGCGGGAGAGTCCGACTTCGACGGTGACGGCGTGGCCGACGTGGCGGTGGGCGACCCGTTCGGCGACGGGCAGAAGGGGTCGGTGCACGTGTTGTCGGGCGGCAAGGTCGCCCCCATCACGGTTCCCGGGCCGGCCAGGGGCGACGCGTTCGGCTGGTCGGTACGGCTGGCGAAGGTCGACGGTGACGCCTGCGCCGACCTCGTGATCGGAGCCCCGTACGCGGACGTCGACGGCGTCGAGGACGCCGGAGCCGCGTACGTCGTCTACGGCGCGGGCTCCTCGCCCTCACAGCGGCTGACGGCGGCCCGGCCGCAGCGGTTCGCGCACTTCGGCTGGTCGCTGGCCGCGCGTGGCGACCTGGTGGCGATCGGCGCACCGTACGAGGACGAGAACCGGCTGCTCGACGTGGGCGCCGTCTACGTGCGCAGGGGCACGGGCGAACTGCGCAGGATCAGCCAGGAGTCCGTGGACGTCCGGGGCAACAGCGAGGTGGGCGACCAGTTCGGCTGGTCGATGGCGTTCGGGCCGGGGAACGGGCTGATCGTCGGCGTCCCGTACGAGAACGACGACGGCCTGGGCCGCCAGGTCGAGGCGGGCAAGGTCGACTCGGGCTCGGTCGTCTTCATCGACGACGTCCTGGCGACCGAGCTGACGACGGTGAAGCTGGACTCGCCGGCCAACGCCTCGGGCGACAGGTACGGCTACGCGGTGGCCTACGCCGACGGCGCCGGGTACGCGGTGAGCTCGCCGGGGCCTGGAACCGTGCAGCTTCTCGACGAGAACAGGAAGCCGATGCGCACGGTGACGCAGGCGGGCGAGCAGGCGTTCGGCTTCTCGCTGGCCACGTCGGATGACGGCAGGCTGGCCATCGGCGCGCCCTACGGCGGCGGCGTCCGGGTGGTGTCGTGGCAGGACGCCTCCGATGAACGTGTCCTGCCGACCCGCGACGGGCTGTTCGGCTGGTCGGTGGCCTTCAGCGGCAACAAACTCTTCGTGGGGCAGCCGGACGCGCAGCCGTACGGGAGGGTGGCGGTGACGGGCCGCAACGCGGAGACGGCACGGCCGCTGCAGCCGCCCGAGGGCACCGACTTCGGGGTGTCGGTGGCCGGTTAGCGGAGCAGGCGGTCGCCGCAGGCCGGCCACTGGCTCTCCCAGTCGCCGCCCACCTGCTGGTAGAGGAGCTGGGCCCGGTAGGTCTGCTCCTCCGCGGGCCAGCTGCTCGGCAGCCCGATGCCGCCCACGGCCTCCCACATGTGCAGGCTGAACTGGTACATCCCGTAGTGGGGCCCGTCGGGGTTGTAGGCGAGCGGGTCGCCGCGGGCGACGCACTCGGCCAGGGCGGGCCAGTCGAGCCGCGTCACGGCGGGCTTGACTGGCTCGATGTGCTGCGGGGTGAGCGTGATGACCGTGCCGTCCTCGGGGAAGCCGCCCGGCGGCGGGGTCACCTGGTAGCCGCGGCCCGGCGCGATGCGCATCTGCTTGAGCACCTGCCGTACGGTCCTGGCGGTCGTCCGCGAGGTGAGCCGCCGGGAGCCCACGACGACGTGCACCTCGCGCCTGGTGTGGACGGTGAGCGACATCCCCGACAGCGGCACCGCCTGGCCCGGCGACGCGGAGAGCTCGCCCCGCGCCGCCTCGATGTCCAGCTCGGTCAGGGCGTCCGCGACGTTCGTGGCGGTGACGAGATGCGTGCTCGTGCGGCCGTCCACGGTCACCGTGATCGGGCGGGCGCGGCGCACCTCGATGACGGCGCCGTCGGCGACGTGTTCGCGCGCGGCCGGGTGTACGACGTCGCCGGCGCCCACCGAGATCCCGGCGTCGGTGAGCACCTCCTCCACGGTCCCCGCGATGCCGCGGACGGCTGCCTGCTCGCCGTCCACGACCACGATGACCTCTTTGACCAGCAGCGACGCCGCCACGAGCGTGCCGATCGCCACCGCGCCCGCCAGGCACACGACGGGCGTCCACGGGGAGCGCCACGGGATCGGCGGGCGCGGCGCGCGCCTCTTGCCTCGCACGGACCACCTCCGGTTACGGACGGGAAACGCCCGAACGCTAGTTGTGGTCGTGCCGCCGGATCCGCCGGTTCACCAAACGATGGTCACCACTCGCCGAAGACCGTGACTCCGTTGGCGCTGATCGCCTCGCACAACCGGTCCGGATGTGCGCCCTTGACCTCCGCCAGGCAGCGGAGGGTGAGCGGGATGAGGTAGGGGGCGTTGGGCTTGCCGCGGTGCGGGACGGGAGGCAGGTAGGGGGCGTCGGTCTCGACCAGCATGAGCTGCTCGGGCGCGACCTCGGCGGCCTCGCGCAGGTAGGCGGCGTTCTTGTACGTCACCGGGCCGGAGAACGACATGAAATATCCCGCTTCAGCGCACTTTTTCGCCATCTCGGCGTCGCCGGAGAAGCTGTGGAACACCACCTTCTCCGGCGCCCCCTCCTCGGCCAGCACCTTCAGCACGTCGTCGTGCGCCTCGCGGTCATGGATGACCAGCGCCTTGCCGGTGCGCTTGGCGATCTCGATGTGGGCACGGAAGCTCGCGTGCTGGTCGTCCCTGCTCGACCAGTCGCGGTAGTAGTCGAGCCCCGTCTCCCCCACCGCGCGCACCTCCGGCCGCCGGGCCAGCGCCTCGATCTCGGCCAGCACCTCGCGCGTGGCCTCGTGGGCCTCGTTGGGGTGGACGGCCACCCCGGCGTAGACGCCTTCCTGCTCGGCCGCCAGCTCCGCGTTCCACCGGGAGGAGGCCAGGTCGTAGCCGATCGTGACCAGCCGGGTCACGCCGACGGCCCTGGCGTCCTCCAGGATGCCGCGCACGCCGGCCGAAGCCGCCTGCGCGGCCCGCGCCACCGGATCGCCCGACGACGCCTGTCTGTCGCCCACCATGATGTCGAGGTGGCAGTGGCTGTCGAACACGGGCGAGGAAAGCGGCTCTGGCGCGGCGGGAAGCTTGGTCACACCATCCAACGTAGTCTCCATGCGCGTCGCCGGCCTCGGCAGCACCGGGCCCGGCACACGGACGAGCCCCGGCGCCTCAGTCGGCCAGGCGGGCCAGCTCCTCGTCGACGACCTTCGGGTCGAGCTTCTTGAACAGCGGCACCGGCGGCGCGAGCGGCGTGCCCGGCTTGATGGGCTGGTGCTCCCAGCGGGCCGCCCCGTCGTAGTCGCCGGTGATCACCGGGTAGGGGGCGCCGCCGTCCTCGTCGACCTCGTGGATCTCCGGCATGCCCGACCACACGCCCTCGCCGCCCAGCATGGCGTGGACCTTGTTGGACGAGCTGGGCAGGAACGGCGTGAGCATCGTCTTGGCGTCGTCGACCACCTGGAGCGCCACGTGCAGGATCGACTTCTGCCGCTCGGGGTCGCTCTTGAGCTTCCACGGCTCCTGCTCGGCCAGGTATTTGTTGGCCTCGCGGACCACGTCGAACGCCTCGGTGATCGCGTTCTTGAACCTCGACCTGCCGAGCTCCGCGCCGACCGGGCCGAACGTGTTGCGCGAACGCTCAAGCAGCGCCCGGTCGGCGTCGGTCAGGTCGCCGGCCTCGGGCACGGCCCCGAAGTTCTTCGCCGCCATCGAGATCGACCGGTTGACCAGGTTGCCCCAGGCCGCGACCAGCTCGCCGTTGTTGCGGTTGACGAACTCCTGCCAGGTGAAGTCGGTGTCCTGGTTTTCCGGGCCGGCCACCGCGATGTAATAGCGCAGGGCGTCGGCGTCGTAGCGCTCGAGGAAGTCGCGCACGTAGATGACGATCTGACGGGAGGAGGAGAACTTGCGGCCCTCCATCGTCAGGAACTCGCTGGAGACCACCTCGGACGGCGCGTCGAGCGCACCCAGCGACCCGGGCGTGCCACCGCGGTCACCCCGCCCGCTGTAGCCGAACAACATCGCCGGCCAGATCTCGGCGTGGAAGACGATGTTGTCCTTGCCCATGAAGTAGTAGCCGCGGGCGTCGGGATTCTGCCACCACTGGCGCCACGCGTCGGGGTCGCCGGAGCGCCTGGCCCACTCGATCGAGGCCGACAGGTAGCCGATGACGGCGTCGAACCACACGTAGAGCCGCTTGTTGGGCTGGTCGCGCCAGCCGTCGAGCGGGATCGGCACACCCCAGTCGAGGTCGCGGCTGATCGCCCGCGGCTGCAGGTCGCCGAGCAGGTTGAGCGCGAACTTCAGCACGTTGGGCCGCCACTCGCCCTGCTTGGACTGCAGGTAGGAGCCGAGCACCTCGGCGAAGGCGGGCAGGTCGAGCATGAAGTGCTCGGTCTCGGCGAACACCGGCGTCTCGCCGTTGATGCGGCTCACCGGGTTGATCAGCTGGATCGGGTCGAGCTGGTTGCCGCAGTTGTCGCACTGGTCACCGCGCGCGCCATCATAGCCGCAGATGGGGCAGGTGCCCTCGATGTAGCGGTCGGGCAGCGTGCGGCCCGTGGACGGCGAGATGGCGCCCATCGTGGTCTGGGGGAAGATGTAGCCGTTGTCATAGAGACCCTTGAAGATCTCCTGCGTGACGGCGTAGTGGTTTTTCGTCGTCGTCCTGGTGAACAGGTCGTAGGCGAGCCCGAGCCCGGTCAGGTCTTCGGCGATGACGCGGTTGTAGCGGTCGGCCAGCTCCTTGGCGCTGACGCCCTCCTTGTCGGCCTGCACCTGGATCGGTGTGCCGTGCTCGTCGGTGCCGGAGACCATCAGCACCTTGTTGCCCGCCATCCGCTGGTAGCGGCTGAAGATGTCGGACGGCACGCCGAAACCCGAGACGTGCCCGATGTGGCGAGGGCCGTTAGCGTACGGCCACGCGACGGCGGTCAAGATGTGCTGGGACATGTGCCTTAGCTTACGGGGTCTCTAAAGATCATTTGTTACGCGTTGCCGCAGCCAGCCACGCGCCGCACTCCGGCTGAGGGCCCTCCAGGAAACGGCCTCTGACCCTGCACCGCTGACCCACCGCAACACGAGCTCACCCTTGCCCGTGTTCCGTGGTCCACGCCTTGACCACGGAACGGGTTGAGAGGGCGCTCCGTAACGGCGGCGCGCCACTGACCGGTCAGAGGGCGTTTCCCTGGACAGGCGCGAGCCGGGGTCGGCGGCTGGCCCGGCCCCGGCAGCGCGTAAAAGATGCTTATCGTTCTGACTTCTCGAGGGAGATCGCCTCCGCGGCCTCCTCGGCCGCCTTAGCGGCCACGTCGATGGAGCTCTCGCGCGTGCGGCGGATGCCCAGGATGCTGATGAACAGCGAGGCGAAGATCGTCTGGAAGCTCATGACGAGCGCCGTCGCCGACGGCACGACGAGCCGCAGCGACTCGCGCGGGTTGAGCTCGCCGAAGCTGCGCACCTGCCAGTGCACCAGCGACATCACCAGCCCGACCAGGCCGGCCAGCGCCAGCAGGCCGCCCACCACGAGCCCCTTCTCCAGGGTCACGATGTCGATGATCCTGCGGATGCGCGGCGACTCCGGCAGGAAACCCTCCTCGGCCGCGTAGACCTTCGTGAACAGCGCGAACAGCGCGGCCTGGAAGCCGATCACCATCAGCGCGGACGTGCCGACCAGCGTGTCGACGTCGAAGGCCAGCTCGCCGATCTCGACGGGGCCGAACGTCAGCGCGGTGCTCGCGACCAGGCCGATGACCATCATCAGCACGCCGGGGTAGAAGAACAGCCACTTGGGGCTGTAGAGGAGCAGGAAACGCAGGTGGCGCCAGCCGTCGCGCCACGAGCGCAGGTGCGGCGGGCGTGAGCGGCCGTCGGGCGAGAGCGTCGTGGGCACCTCGCGAACGTCGAGGCCGGACAGCGTGGAGCGGACCACCATCTCCGAGGCGAACTCCATGCCGCCGGTCTGCAACTGCAGCCGCAGGATGGAATCGCGCCTGAAGCCGCGCAGCCCGCAGTGGAAGTCGCCGATCGCCGAGGGGAAGAACAGCCTGCCGATGAACGACAACACCGGGTTGCCGAGATAGCGGTGGAGCGGAGGCATGGCCCCCGGGGCGATGCCGCCCTTGAAGCGGTTGCCCATCACGAGGTCGGCGCCGTCGCGCAACTGCTCGACGAACGGCAGCAGTGAGGTGAAGTCGTAGGAGTCGTCAGCGTCGCCCATGATCACGAACTTGCCGCGCGCCGCCCGGATCCCGCCCATGAGGGCGTTGCCATAGCCCTTCTCATCGACGTGGACAACGCGGGCGCCGGCATCACGGGCCAGTTGTTGCGAGCCGTCCGTGCTGCCGTTGTCGGCGATCAGGACCTCGCCCTCGATGCCGTGCTCCGCCATGCACGCCAGTGCTTTGCGCACACAGACTTCCACGGTCTCCGCCTCGTTGAGGCAGGGCATGACCACCGTCAGTTCCACGTGTCTACCCTTCAGTTAAGGCTGTTCCAGTCAACCATCATGCCCTGTGCCCGAGTGTGGTCGGGTCAAGACCCACAAACGACTGGCATTCTTTACAGCATGGTGAGCGTCGCGGAGATTACCCCTGTGGACCACTCCGCTCCTGGCCCGGCAGCCCGTGCGCTGTCCATGTTGCGCCGGCATCGGGTGTTCGCCGCGGCCTTCGGCGTCGGCGCCGTGCTGCGGGTCATCACCATGCTCGGCTACGGCCCGGCCATGTGGTTCAACGACTCGTACGAGTACGTCTCGGTGGCCCTGCACCCGAGGCCCCACCCGATCAGGCCCGACGGTTACAGCTTCTGGCTGATGGTGCTCAAGCCGTTCCACAGTTTCACCCTGGTGGTCTTGACGCAGCACCTGATGGGCCTGGCCACGGCCTGCCTGATCTACGCGCTGCTGCGCATCAAGTTCAGGCTGCCGAAGTGGGGGGCGACGCTGGCCGCCGCGCCGGTGTTGTTCGACGCCTACCAGATCCAGCTGGAGCAGCTGGTGATGTCCGACACCATGTTCATGTTGCTCGTGGTCGGCGTCATCACGATGGTGTTGTGGAAGCGGCGGCTGACGTGGCAGGCGGGCACCGTCATCGGCCTGCTGCTCGCGCTGACGTGGCTGACCCGCTCGATCGGCCTGCCCATCCTGGCCCTGGTGGTGCTCTATCTCCTGGTCAAACGCACCGGCTGGCGGCCCATCACGGCCGTCATCACGGCCTGCGCGATCCCGGTGCTGGCCTACATGGGCTGGTTCGCCTCCGCGTACGGCAAGTTCGCCATGACCAACAGCGACGGCCTCATCCTGTACATGCGCACGGCCATCTTCGCCGACTGCAACAAGATGGACATCGACAAGTACACAGAGGTGCAGCTGCTGCTGTTGTGCATCAACGACCCGGTCAACCAGCGCAAAGACTACGCCCAGTGGTATCTGTGGGGGCAGGGCAACGGCGACGGCACCGGCACCGGCGAGGTGCTGCACCGCTGGGGCACCAACAAGAAGTTCAGCGAGATCACCAACGAGGCCGCCAGCAAGTTCGCCACGCGGGCGATCCTGTCGCAGCCCGGCGACTATCTGCAGGTGGTCGTGCGCGACTTCTTCCGTTCGTTCCACTGGGCCCGGCCGCGCTTCCCCGACGAGTCGACGTACAACATGTACCAGTTCAAGCCCTACTACGAGATCGACGAGAACGGCCAGCCCAAGCGGCTGCCGAGGTGGTCGTCGTATGCGGGCGGCCGCACCGACACCGACGCGTTCAGCTACGAGCAGGGCCCGCCCGAGACGAGGATCGTGCATCCGTGGGCCGACATCATGAGCGGCTACCAGAAGGTGTTCTACCTGCGCGGCATCGTGGTCGGGGGGATCCTGCTGATCGGCCTGTACGGCGTCGTGGTCCGGTGGCGCAAGTTCGGCGGCCCGGTCGTGCTGCCGTGGCTCGGCGCGTTCGGGCTGCTGTTGGCCCCTGCCGCGACGGCGGAGTTCGACTACCGCTACGTGCTTCCCGCCGTGCCGCTGGCCTGCATCGCGGCGGCGATCACGCTGCGCAGGGGCGTCACTTCGGTGCGGCGGTCACCCAAGAACGGAAGAGCATCCGGGCCCACCACTCTGCGTGTGCGATGGTCTCGGCGGTCAGCACCGGGTAAAGCCACCAGAAGTTGACCAGGGCGATGAGCGCGAACGCGCCCGCGGCCGCGGCCCCGAACGCCCTCCGTGCGGGCGTTGCCGCGGCCTTCCCCAGGACCAGCCCCGCCACCAGCACGAGCGCGAGCACCATGAACGGCACCACGGGGATCATGTAGAACAGGTACATCGTCCGGTTGTCGGCGATGGCGTAGTAGAACCACGGCAGCCAGCCGACCGCGTAGGCCAGCAGCACGGCGCCGGCCCGCCAGTCGCGCGTGTTGAAATACCACACGACGAGGGCGATCAGCGCGAGCGCTGCCCCATACCAGAGGGCGGGGGTGCCGGCAGCGATCACGGCCTGCGAGCACTTGTCGGCCCCGCACGCCGACGGCGGCAGGTCCCCGGCGTAGTGGAAGGTGACGGGCCTCAACAACACGGGCCACTGCCAGGGCTCCGACATGTACTGGTGGTAGGTGTCCAGCCCGCTGTGGAAGCCGAGCACCTCCAGCTGGTACTGCACCCACGACCGCGCCGAGTCGACCACGAAGAACGCCGGTCCCGACGAGGTGGCCTGGGCCCAGTTGCGCCCCCATCCGTCCGCGCTGACGAACCACCCGGCCCACGACGCCGCGAACGTCGCCGCGGAGCCGAGCACCATCGCCCCGAACCCGCCGGGCAGGTCGTACGCCAGCGCCCCATTGACCGGCCGGCGCGCCCCCAGCGCCCGCCTGGCCCCCACGTCCCACATGAGGCTCATGACGGCGAACGCGAGCAGGAAGAAGATGCCCGACCACTTGACCGCGCACGCGGCGCCGAGGCAGGCGCCCGCGGCGATCCGCCACCACCTGAGCCCGAGGCGCGGCCCCATGCCGGCGACGGGTGAGCTCTCGTACCAGCTGACCAGCCGTTCCCGCGCCTGGTCGCGGTCGGCCACCAGGCAGGCGAATCCGGCCAGCACCCAGAACATCAGGAAGATGTCGAGCAGCCCCGTGCGCGACAGCACCAGGTGCAGCCCGTCGAGCGCCAGCAGCAGCCCGCCCAGGCAGCCG
This sequence comes from Nonomuraea diastatica, assembly GCF_004349015.1. Classification (NCBI taxonomy): domain Bacteria; kingdom Bacillati; phylum Actinomycetota; class Actinomycetes; order Streptosporangiales; family Streptosporangiaceae; genus Nonomuraea; species Nonomuraea diastatica. The sequence continues at coordinate 12,866 of NZ_SMKP01000129.1, read as the reverse complement.
AGCAGCGTCGATCGGGTCATCCGCCGCGCCACCCGGGCCAGGACCAGGATCGACAGGGTGCCGATCACCGCGGCGGCGAAGCGCCAGCCGAACGGGTTGAGCCCGAACAACCACTCGCCCACGCTGATCATCCACTTGCCCAGCGGCGGATGGGCCACGAACGACGCGCAGTCGGACGGCTGCGCGCACTGCTTGAAGATGTCCAGGTTGCCGGCGATGAGACGACGGTCGGCGATGGGGTTCTCGGAGTCGCCGAGCATGGTCCGCTCGACCCCGTGGGTCAGCAGCGAGTAGGCGTCCTTGATGTAGTACGTCTCGTCGAAGACGACGGACTTGGGATCGCCGAGCCTGACGAAGCGGAGGATGCCGCCGAAGATCGCCACCACGATCGGCCCCACCCACCCCAGCAGGACGCCGTCCTGCATCGGCGGGATCAGTCGACGCGGTGATGCCCCCCAATTTCTCACGATGCGCACCTTATGGTGTCGCTGATCTCCTGTGCACCAGATCGTAAAGCTCGCGCTTGGGGATCCCCGCCCCCTTGGCCACCTCGGCGACGGCCAGCTTGCGCTGCGTCCCCTCGGCGACCATCCGGTCGACCTGCGCGACGAGCGCGTCCATGTCGTGCTCTTCCGCCCCCGCGACATGACCGGCGACCACGACCGTGATCTCGCCCTTGACGCCGCCCTCCGCCCAGGCGGCCAGCTCGCCGAGGCCGCCCCGGCGCACCTCCTCGTAGGTCTTGGTCAGCTCGCGGCAGACCGCCGCCCCGCGGCCGGGCCCGAACGCCTCCGCCATGGCCGTGAGGGAGCTCGCCAGCCGGTGGGGCGCCTCGAAGAAGACCATCGTGCGTTCCTCGTCCGCCAGCGCGGCCAGGCGGCGGGCGCGCTCGCCCGGCTTGCGCGGCGGGAAACCCTCGAAGCAGAAGCGGTCGCTCGGCAGCCCCGACACGGCCAGGGCGGTGGTGACGGCGCTGGGGCCCGGCAGCGCGGTGACCGTGACGCCCGCCTCGACCGCGAGCCTCGTCAGGCGGTAGCCCGGATCCGACACGCCCGGCATCCCGGCGTCGGTGATCACGACGACCGTGCGGCCCTCTCGCAACACCTCGACGAGTTCCCGGGCCCGGCCCGCTTCGTTCTGGTCGTAGTAGGACACGATCCGGCCGGTGATCTCCGCCCCCAGCTCCGTGGCGAGCCTGCGCAGCCGGCGGGTGTCCTCGGCGGCCACCACGTCGGCGTCTTCGAGCGCCTGGCGCAGGCGGGGCGAGACGTCGCCTGCCTGGCCTATGGGGGCTCCTGCCAGCACCAGCCTGCCGCCGTCTCCTGTCACCTGACCATTGTGGCAGGGTATCCCCATTAGACGGTGTTTCTGCATGGCTTTCCGCTGGGGGCCCGTACGATGGCCGAATGGCGGTGACCGATTCCCCGTACCAGGCCTTTGACGACTCGGAGGCCGGCGACGGCCAGCACGAGGCCGCCCGGTCCGTACGCGATCGGGTGCTCCCTCCCATGCGCGGAAGCGTGTTGTGGGGATGGGTCGGCCCGCTGCTGATCACCGTCTTCGGAGGGATCCTCCGTTTCCTTCAGCTCGGCCATCCTAAGGCCGTGGTGTTCGACGAGACGTACTACATGAAGGACGGCTACTCGCTGATCACCTGGGGTGTCGAGCGGGTCGCGGTCAAGGACGCCGACAAGGCGATCATCGCCGGCGACACCGGCGGCATCTGGCAGTCGTGCACGGCCGAGACCCTCGACAAGTGCGCCTCCTACGTCGTGCACCCGCCGCTGGGCAAGTGGATGATCGGCGCGGGCGAGTGGTTGTTCGGACTCAACCCGTTCGGCTGGCGCTTCGCCGCCGCGGTGATCGGCACCCTGTCGATCCTGGTCCTGGCCCGGGTGGCGCGGCGGATGACCCGCTCGACGCTGCTCGGCTGCTTCGCCGGCCTGCTGCTGGCCCTCGACGGCCTGCACTTCGTGCTCTCCCGCACGGCGCTGCTCGACATCTTCCTGATGTTCTGGGTGCTGGCCGCGTTCGCCTGCCTGGTGGCCGACCGCGACCAGGCGCGGGAACGGCTGGTCACCTGGTACGAGAGCTCGCCCCTGTCGCCGCAGGGGCCGTCGCTGGGCATCCGGTGGTGGCGGATCGCCGCCGGCGTGTGCCTGGCCTTCGCGATGTCGGTCAAATGGTCGGGCCTGGCGTTCGCGGTGGCGTTCGCGATCATGTCGCTGATGTGGGACTTCGGGGCACGCAGGGCCGTGGGGCTGCGCAGCCCCTACATGGGGGCGCTCAACAAGGACGTGCCGCAGGGCGCCCTGGCCTTCACGGCGGTGCCGTTCGTGGCGTACATGGCCACCTGGACGGGCTGGTTCGTCACCGCCACCGGCTACGGCCGCAACTGGGGCCAGGCCACCTCGGCCGGGCCGCTCTACTTCGTCTTCGACTCGATGCGGTCGTGGGTCCAGTACCAATGGCAGGTCTTCACCTTCCACAGCGGGCTGGAGACCTCCCACCCCTACATGTCCGAGCCGTGGCAGTGGCCACTGCTGCTGCGTCCCGTGGCCTTCTACTACGAGGCCAAGAAGAACGCCTGCGGCGTCAAGGACTGCTCGGAGGCCGTGCTGGGGGTGGGCACGCCGGTGATCTGGTTCGGCGCGGTGGCCGCGCTGGTGGCCCTCATCGCGTGGTACGTCTCCTCACGCGACTGGCGGGCCGGCGCCGTGCTGCTGGCCTACGCCATGGGCTGGCTGCCGTGGTTCTACTTCGCCATCGCCGGCAACCGCACCATGTTCCTCTTCTACGCCATCCCGATGGTGCCGTTCATGGTGCTGGCCATCACGCTGTGCGCGGGGCTGCTCATCGGGCCGGCCAAGACGAGGGCCGACGGCTCCATGCCCGTACGGCGTACCATAGGCGCCGCCGCCGTCGGGGCCTTCGCCCTGCTCGCGCTGATCAACTTCTGGTGGCTGCACCCGGTCCTGTCGGGCGAGCTCATCCCGTACACCGAGTGGAAGGCACGCATGTTGTTCGAGAAACGGTGGATATGATCACGTTTCCGTCGGCTCAATAGTGGTTTTTTAGGGCAGTCGCAGTGCAAGACCCGATACGCACCGCTTTCCGACATCGTCAGGTCCGGGGTCGATACGGCAAACTTCGAGGCATGAGTGCACCGGATGTCACCGCCCTTCTCGCCGAGTTGGAGCGCTCTCAGCCGGACCTTGCCGAAGAGGCCAGGATCGCCGTCGAATGGTTGACGGGTGGGGAGCCGCTGGAGACGGTAACCCAGCTCGACGTCTGCGAGTTTCTCTGGTACACCCTGCCGATCAAGGTAGGGCCGCTCAAGCCCGGAGGCGACCACGAGCGCCTGGCACGTTCGCTCGGACAACTGCTGCGGCTCGGTGGGCTGGAGCGGTACGCCGACCTGTGCACGTCCCCCACGACGATCAAGATTCTGCGCACGTACGCCCGCGAGGGCGAGGACTCCGGCGCGAGCGCCTACCAGCAGGCGCTCGAGGCCACGGGCGTGCTCCCGCCCGACGTGCCCGAACTCCAGTGGAGCATGATCATGGGCCCGGAGGAGCTGGGCGCCCACCTGGCCTGCTCCGCCGCGCTGGAGCTGGCCATCGTCGCCCGCGCGAGCGTCGACCGCACCGCGCTCACCCGCCGCTGGCTCACCGAGCCACGGGCCGAGCTGGGCGGCGACAGTTGGCTCAACCGGGTGCACGGCGAGCGGCTCAACCGCTGGGTGCTGGGCCGCGGCCCGGCCAGACGTGAGCTGGCCCAGCCGTTCGAGGTGCGCCTGCACGCGCCCGTGACCCCGCAACCCCTGCCCGCCCTGCACCGCCTGCTCTCCCTGGCCGCCACGTCGGAAGGCAGCCTGCCGCTGCGGCTGGCCCCGTCACCGGAGGCGCTCAGGCTGCGCGAGCTCGCCGAACGCGAGCTGGGCGCGATCAGCCGCGAGGGCGCCAAACTGATCATCACCGAGCGCGGCAAGCGGCTGCTCAAGTCACCGAAGACCATGTGGTCGGCGGTCACCAAGCTGCTGCTGGCCAGGGGCGAGCACGAGTTCGAGGTGTCGGCCCGCGAGGCCGCGCTCATGCTGCTCGCCGACGGCACCCTGATGTCGCCCACCGAGCTGCGCGAGCGGGTGGCGGAGGTCGTCGGCGGCGAGGGCTGGCATCCCGCGACGAGCCTGGAGGATGTCTCCGCGCCCGTGACCGACCTGGTCGCCCAGCTCACGGCACTGGAGCTGGCGTACAGCGATGAGCTGGCGGTGCGGATGCGCCGTCCCGGCCAGCTGGCCGCGCTGGCGGCGCTGCGGGCTCACGCGCTGCGCCCCAGGAAATACGTCAGCTCCGCATGACCGCCGGAGGCTCCGCCCATGACCCCGGAGAACCGTTCGAACACCCCCGGTAGTTACGATGGCGGGGAAGCACCAGAAGGGGGGCCGTCATGGAGCTGTTTCCTGCCATGCCGCTCGCCGAGTGGACGGAGGCCAAAGAGACCTTCCACAGGTTCGCGCAGATCGTGGGCAAGATCCGGCTGGCTTCGAGCAACCGGCGCAATCACTGGTGGCAGGTTCCCTTCCACCCGACCGGGCGAGGGCTCACCACGCGGCCCATGGGCGGCCTGGGCGAGCAGCCGCTGTTCTGCATCGACTTCGACCTCGTCCGTCACCGCCTGGTGATCGACCTGCTCGACGGACGCAGCGCGGAGTTCGGCCTGATCGGGCGGTCGGTGGCGTCGTTCCACGACCGGCTGTTCGACACCCTGGCCGGGCTGGGCATCCGGCCCGAGATCTGGGCGGTGCCGTTCGACATGGGGGACGACACGCCGTTCCCCGAGGACTCCCTGCACGCCCGCTACGACCCCGTGCTGATCAACCGCTACTGGCGGGTCCTGTCGCAGGTGGTGCAGCTCCTCGACCGTTTCGCCGCCGGCTTCGCCGGCAAGACGAGCCCGGTGCACCACTTCTGGCACACGTTCGACGTCGCCGTCACCCGGTTCACCGGGCGGGTGGTCCGGGTTTCGCCCGACGCCGACCCGGTGACCCGCGAGGCCTACAGCTGGGAGGTCATCAGCTCGGGCTTCTGGTTCGGCGACAAAGAACGTCCATGGCCGGCGTTCTACTCCTACACCGCGCCCGAGCCCGATGGGCTGGAGCGCGAGCCGCTGCGGCCCGCGCAGGCCGAATGGTCGCCGGCCAGGGGCAGCCACCTGGCCGTGCTCCGCTACGACGACGTGCGGGGCATGGAAGACCCGGTGACGGCGGTGCTGGAGTTCCTCGACAGCGCCTACCTGGCGGGCGCCAAGCTGACCCGGCTCGACACCGAGGCCCTGGCCTCCCCGGGCGGCGTCACCGATCCCTATTACGGGAGGGCATGAAACGCGCGAAGCGCCCGCCCTCCGGAGAGGGCGGGCGCCCCACGAGTGCGCACCGGTGTGCAGGTCGCCTCTCGGCGAAAGGCACAACGCGGCTCCAGCCGAACGGTAGTCCGCGAAGGCAATAGGTGAGGCCCGGGGACACTGATCACACCGGCCACGCATCATACAACCCCGGCAGGCGGCCGGACATTCCCGGCGGGCGATTTTTCCGGCGGCTCAGGAACGGACGGCGGCCTGCGGGGACGCCGTCGGACTGCTGACGGAGACGTCCCGCATCAGCAGGATGGCGGTGAGCGCGCGGGCCGGCGATGACGTCGAGCCGCTCCGTCACGCGGGCGAGCCGGGCTCGAGCCGGGCGGCCCTGGCGCGCAGGTAGCGCTCCTGGGGCCGGCTCATGGCGCGACCGGCCGCCTCCTCGTACGCCTCGTGGGCGGCCGCGTGGTCGCCGGACATCTCCAGCAGGTGCGCGCGGACCGCGTACGGCCGGTGGTCACCGGCCAGCCGGTCGTCGTGCTGGAGGCGTTCGAGCAGGTCGAGGCCCGCCTGCGGGCCGCGGGCCATGGCCACGGCGACGGCGTGGTTGAGCGCCACTATGGGGTTGCCGGACAACTCCAGCAGCCGCTCGTACAGGGCCACGATCTGCGGCCAGTCGGTCTCCTCCGCGGTGCGCGCCTCGTCGTGCAGTGCCGCGATCGCCGCCTGGAGCTGGTAAGGGCCGGGCGTGCGGTGGGAGAGCGCGGCGGTGACGAGGGCGATGCCCTCCTCGATGGCGGCAGCGTCCCACAGGCCGCGGTCCTGCTCGGCCATCGGGATGAGCGCGCCGTCGGGGCCCGTGCGCGCAGGTCGCCGCGCGTCGGTGAGCAGCATGAGCGCGAGGAGCCCGGCCACCTCGGCATCGTCGGGCAGCAGGCGGTGGACCACGCGGGCGAGCCTGATCGCCTCCGCCGCCAGCTCCGCGCGCTGCAGGTGGGGCCCTGAGGAGCTGGAGTAGCCCTCGTTGAAGATCAGGTAGAGCACGTGCAGCACCGCGCCGAGGCGCACGGCCCGCTCGCCCGCCCCGGGCAGCCGGAACGGCACCCCGCTCCGCTTGACCTGGTCCTTCGCCCTGGTGATGCGGCGCGTCATGGTGCCCTCCGACACCATGAAGGCACGGGCGATCTCCTGCGTGGTGAGGCCGCCCACCGCGCGGAGCGTGAGCGCGATCTGCGAGGCGGGCGCGAGCGACGGGTGGCAGCACATGAACAGCAGGACCAGCGTGTCGTCCGCCGCCGGGGCGGGCTGGTCGGCGGCGGGCGACAACCACTCCTCCGGCAGCGTCCACGAGGCGAGGGTGTCCTCGCGGCGCCGGCGCGCCTGCTCGCTGCGGAGCAGGTCGGTCAGCCGCCGCGACGCCACGGTGATCAGCCAGGCCCGCGGGTTGTCCGGCACGCCCTCGTCCGGCCACTGCAGCGCGGCCGCGAGCAGCGCCTCCTGTACGGCGTCCTCGGCGGTGGCGAAGTGCCCGTACCGCCGGACGAGCGCGCCGAGAACCTGCGGCGCCAGCTCACGCAGCAGGTCCTCGGTCTCCGGCTCGCCCGTCACTCAGAATCCCATGTCAGCCGCGGAGTCGATGATGGGCCTGACGTCGGCGTAGGCGTCGTCGTAGGCACCGCCGGGGTAGGGGCACTGCCCCAGTTTGGCGGCGATCTCGGTGGCCCGGTCGAAGCTCTCGCAGTCGACGATCCAGTAGCCGGCGAGCACCTCCTGGGTCTCCGCGTACGGCCCGTCGGTCACGACCGGCCGACCGTCCTTCGACTCCAGCCTCCTGGTGTGCACGGGCGCCGCCAGGCCCCGGGTCTCGACGAGCTCTCCCGACCCCTCCAGCTCCCTGTTGAACTCGGTCATGAACGTGACCATCGCCTCCACGGCTTCCGGGGCCCACGCGGCCTCGTCTCCGGAGTCCTTGCCCGACAGCACGTCGTAGTCACGCTGCGAACCGTACGAAAGGATCATGTATTTCATCGTGGTGGGTCCTTCCTCCGTTGCCTCTCACCAGGGACGTCGGAGCCGAGGCCGCGTACCGGACACGTTCCGGAAAAGATTCACACGAGCACGCCGCCGTCGTCCACGGTCATGACCGCTCCGATGACGTACGAGCCCGCGCGTAGGGCACCATTGAAGGCGTGCCATACGCGAACGCCACCGGCGTCAAGCTGTCCTACCAGGTCCGCGGCGCCGGGCCGCCCCTCGTGCTGGTGCAGGGCCAGGCCAACGACCACCGCTGGTGGGACCCGGTGCGGGCCGACTTCGAGTCCGCGTACACGACGGTCACCTTCGACTACCGGGGCACCGGCGACAGTGACAAGCGCGACGAGCCGTACACGACTCGCGGGTTCGCCTCCGACGTGCTGGCCGTGCTCGACGAGCTGGACGTGGAGCGGGCGCACGTCTACGGCACGTCGATGGGCGGGCGGGTGGCCCAGTGGCTGGCGGCCGACCATCCGGAGCGGGTCGGGGCGCTGGTGCTCGGGTGCAGCTCGCCGGGCGGCGCCCACGGATTCGAGCGGGACAATGACGTCCGCAGGTCGCTGACCCAGCCGGACCGGGCGGCGGCCGAACGGGCGCTCCTGGAGCTCATGTACACACCCGCCTGGCTGGCCACGCACCCCGGCCCGCATCGCACCGTCGGCGACCCGCGCATGCCGGCGTACGCGCGGCGTCGCCACCTGGCCGCCAGCGCCGGGCACGACAGCTGGGATGCGCTTCCCGCCATCACCGCCCCCACGCTGATCGTGCACGGCACCGACGACGTGTTCAACCCGGCGGCCAACGCGCCACTGCTGGCAGGCCGCATCCCGAATGCGCGGCTGTGGATGGTGGAGGGGGCACGGCACGCGTACTTCGAGGAGTTCCGCGAGGTCGCGAGCCCGCTTGTGCTTGAGTTCCTGGCCGGATCGGCCCGCGCGGTCCAGCCCGCGGCCTGAGTACGGCGGGGATGGCTCCCAACCTGCGGAGGTGGGCAGATTCCGGCTCGGGCCGTCAGGGGCTCCCAGCCATATCCGTTGTGCACCGGGCGTGATGGTGATCCCGAACGCGGATTGATGGGGACGTCCTGCGCCGTCCCAGATGTGGATCGCCTTCTCGATGGCATCCCACAAGCGTTGTGGGCCGTTCTGGCGGACAACCCATCCCATGCCGCTTGCTGAGATCCATGCCCATGACTGCGAGACGTGGTCGGTGAGCAGGTGCTCGGCGCGCCCGTCATCGGCGAAGACCAGCGAGTGCTGGGCGTTGGGGGCGGCGAGCTGGGCCACCCACGTGGAGGTCCAATCTCCCCAGATGTCGTTGGGGTCGAGGCTTGCCGGACGGAGTGACCCGACCCTGCCTGGCAGGCCGGCGTCCGGCAGTGGGGCGCGGTGAGGGCGGGCCATCATGAACGACACATGGCCGGGCAGGAACTTGCCATGCGCGGTGCCGGGACCGTCATCTGTCACTTTGGCCAGGCAGAATCCGTGCTGCCAGCCCGACAAGGCTGCCAGGATGATCACGCCCGTGCGGCTCTGCCGCAGCCATGCTCGGGGGATATGGCGATCTGGAGTTCGTTAATATACCGGCCAGCCGGTATATTAACGGCATGCCCAGACCGAGTTCCAAGGAGCGGTTGCTCGACGCCGCCGCCGAGGTGTTGTTGTCAGAGGGGGCCGAGTCGCTCACCCTGGAGGCGGTCGCCCGGCGCGCCGGGGTGTCGAAAGGCGGCCTTTTCTACCACTTCCCCACCAAGCAGGCGCTGGTCGCCGCGATGGTCGAACGGCTGACCGACGCCTTCGACGCCGCGCTCGCCCAGGCCGGCAGCAGGCCGGGCGACTTCCTGCGGGCCTACGTCGAGGCCACCATCCCCGAGCGGCACACCTCCGCCCCGGCCGACCGGGTCACCGCCGCGCTGCTGGCCGCGGTGCTGGTCGACCCGGCAGGGCTGGAGCCGCTGCGCGAGCGGTTCGCGACCTGGCAGGCGCGGCTGGCCGACGACGGCATCGACCCGGCCGCCGCGACCGCCGTGCGCCTGGCCGTGGACGGCTGGTGGGCGGTGCGGCTGCTCGGGCTCGGCGAGCCGGGGCCCGAGTTGCACGAGCCCACCCGGCGTCATCTCATGGAGGTGATCGACCGTGCTGCGCACGACTAAGGTGCTGATGCTGGTCACGGACTTAGGGTTCGTGGCCTACTTCACGATCGTCGGGCTCGGCCTGATCCCGCCCGAGTGGGCGTTCGCCGGCTACGCCGATCCCGTGATGGCCGACTGGAACTGGTCGTTCCTGTGGATCGATCTGCTGGCCGGCGCCACCGGGCTGACCAGCCTGCGGTTGCTCATGAGCGGGCGGGGGGAGCGGCTCATGCTGGTGTCGCTGGTGCTGACCATGGCCTCGGGGCTGATGGCGATCTCCTTCTGGACCCTGCGCGGCGACTTCTCCCTGGCCTGGTGGATCCCGAACCTCTATCTCATGCTCTTCCCGGTGCCGGCGATCATCGGTCTCACCGGTCTCTGTCAGGGAAGAAGTCCGCACTCTGGACGTACTCCATCGCTTTCGTGAACTCCGGGTCGGCCAGGCGGCGCTCCAGCTCCTCCTCCGAGACGTCCTCGATGTGGGTATGGATCCAGTAGAGGTTGCCGAACGGGTCACGCACCCGCCCCGCCCGGTCGCCGAAGAACAGATGGGTCACTTCGGTGACCGACGTCCCACCCGCCTCGACGGCCCGGCGGTGGACGGCGTCGGCGTCGGGGACGTACAGGCGCAGGAAGGCGGGTGTGGGCGGCCAGTCAGGCCTGGCGTCGAACATCATCACCACCGCGTCGCCGATGCGGACCTCCGCGTGCCCGATGCGCCCCTCGGCATCGGTCATGCGGCCCAGCTCGACGGCGTCGAAAGCGGCCTTCAGCCAGTCGATCAGGCCGGCCGTGTCGTGGCCGATGATCCACGGCGTGACGCTGGTGTAGCCCTCGGGAATCGCGCTGACGGTCATGTTTCCTCCTGGTTCGAGTAGGTGCTGACCACGCTAAACGTCCAGTAGGTCAGGACTGGTCCTACATGTCGGGCATGCTGAAATTCATGAGCGACTCCCGCCTCCTGACCCTGCTGTCCCTGCTCCAGACCCCACGCGAGTGGCCGGGCGGCGAGCTGGCCGAGCGGCTCGGCGTCAGCCGCCGCACGGTTCGGCGCGACGTCGAACGCCTGCGAGCCCTCGGCTATCCGGTCGAGGCCAGCATGGGCGCCGACGGCGGATACCGGCTGGTCGCGGGCACGGCGATGCCGCCCCTGCTGCTGGACGACGAGGAGGCGGTGGCCATCACCGTCGGCCTGTCCACCGCCGCCCGGCATCCGGTGCAGGGCATCGAGGAGGCGTCGGTACGCGCCCTGGCCAAGCTCGAACAGGTGCTGCCGGCCCGCCTGCGCCATCGCGTCGGTGCGCTCGGCGCCGCCACCGTGCCGATGCCCGTGCCCGGCGCGCCCGAGGTCGATCCGGAGCTGCTCGCCGCCCTGTCGATGGCCGTGACGGGGAGGGAACGCGTGCGCTTCGTGTACCGGACGAACGACGGCAGGACGGGCGGGCGGCTGGTCGACCCGCACCGGCTGGTCGCGGCCGGGCGGCGATGGTACCTGCTCGGGCACGACCACGACCGCGACGACTGGCGGATCTTCCGCATCGACCGCATCGCCGGTCTGCTGCGGACGGGCGCCAGGGTCACGCCGCGCGAGCCGCCGGCCGACGCCGCCGCCTACGTGGCGGACAGGCTCTACTCCTCCGCCCCCACGTACGAGGCCGTCGTCACGCTGCACGGCCCCGGCACGGAGGTCGGCACGGAGGTCGTCACGGAGGTCGTCAGGGCGCTCGGCGAGGTCGTACGCCAAGACGAGCGGACCTGCCGGCTGCGCATGCACGCCGACACCCTGGACTGGCTCGCCTTCCGGCTGCTCTCGCTGGGCTGCGAGTTCGAGGTGCACGAGCCGGCCGAGCTGACCACGCGCCTGCGGGAGCTGGCCGCCCGCCTCACCCGGGCCGCCGGCTGACCCCGCGGGCGAGCCGCGGAGCCCTGCGCCGGCCAGCTCTCCCGGTCGGCGAGAAACTGCCCCGTTGTGGCAGGGTCAGCACCCAGCCTTCCTCACGCAACAGGGCGACGGCCTGACGGGCCGTGTCACGCGCCACCCCATGGTCTCGAACCATCTCTGATTCGGACGGAATCCGGTCGCGGGGGCCCAGCTCACCATTTTTGATCTGCTTCCTGATGATCACCGCCACCTGCTGTGAAATCGGTGTCGGGTCAAACTTGTCCCCACCCACGTGAGCAACGTTAGGCACGTAGGCGACGCCCACACTCTCGCGGCGCACATGTACGCGTTCGACAACCTGCTGGAGATCGGCACAGGCACCGGCTATTCCACGGCGCCCATGTGCCAGCGACTCGGCCCTGAGCTGATCACCTCCATCGAGATAGACTCCGACGTGGCCGAACGCGCCGCCGCGGCACTGCACGGGCTCGGGTACGAACCAGAGTTGATCATCGGGGACGGACTCCACGGCCATCCGGGCGGCGCACCCTACGACCGGATCATCGCCACGCGTGCCGTACCGCCGGCGCACGTCTGGGTCGGCGCCGTTCAGGAAACGGTTGGACGGGCCGCCCGCCGGATTGCTAAGTTGCCGCGTATGTCCAGCCCCGAGGCGTCAAGACGCTAGCCACCGGTCGTCCGGTGGCTGCTTCACGCTGTCGCCTCGCCCGGCCCCGCTGAGGCCGGGATCTTCGCTGTACCGCGACCGCTCGCCACTCGGGTCACCGCACTGCGGGCTGTTTCCCACCTGAGCCGTGCGCCGCCCTCGCGTGCCGCCATCAGGTTCCCCCTCCCTCGGCGGGCCGACGTCCGGCCTGCCCGATCGTGGTCGCGGAGTTCTTCTCATGCCATTCGCCGTTTACCTGCTCGCGCTGGCGGTCTTCGCCCAGGGCACATCCGAGTTCATGTTGTCCGGTCTGGTGCCGGGCATCGCGCGAGATCTGCACGTATCCGTCCCCGCCGCGGGGCTGCTGACGTCGGCCTTCGCCGTGGGAATGGTGGTCGGCGCGCCGCTGATGGCGATCCTGAGCCTGCGCTGGCCCCGCCGGCGCGCGCTGCTGGCCTTCCTGCTCACGTTCCTGCTGGCCCACGTGGCCGGCGCGGTCACGCCCGGCTACGAGGTCCTGCTGGCCAGCCGCGTCGTGGCGGCGCTGGCCAACGCCGGTTTCCTGGCCGTGGCCATGGCGACCGCGATCGGCCTGGCCCCGCCGGACGCCAAGGGCCGCGCCACCTCCGTCCTGCTCGGCGGCATCACGCTCGCGTGCGTCGCGGGCGTGCCCGGAGGCGCCCTGCTGGGCGAGGTGTGGGGGTGGCGATCGGCGTTCTGGGCGGTGGCCGCCGCCCTGCTTCCGGCCATCGTCGCGGTCGCACGATCAGTCCCCGCAGTCTCCACCGTCCCCGCAG
>NZ_SMKP01000128.1:0-30835 GCF_004349015.1 Nonomuraea diastatica | reverse complement strand
GGCCGGGGCTCCGGCGCGCGCGTGGAGAGCGGTCCCGGGAGGCGGTCAGGGGGTGAAGGGGTGGACGGCGGTGACCGCGCTGACCGGCAGGGGCCCGTACACGTGGGGGAAGCCGTCCTCGACGCGGACGTCGAGGCCCGCCGGGTCGATGTCGAGGACGAGCAGCGGCTCGGTCACGTCGGTGTAGAAGGCGGAGTGGACGCCGCGCAGCTGGGCCAGGTCGCGGCTGCAGTGGATGAAGCCCGCGTCGTCGAGGGAGCAGCCCCGGGTCGAGACACGATACTCCCCCGCCTGGCGGGCGCTGTCCCAGTCGGCTTGCAGGGCGAGGTGGTGGATCGTCACGGGACCCATTCGCGGTCGAGGATGGCGTAGACCGCTTCGCTGGCCCATTCGCCCTTGACGATCTCGCTGTCGATGAGGGTGGCCTCGTGGCGCATGCCGAGCTTTTCCAGGACGCGGGCGGAGGCGGTGTTGCGGGCGTCGAGGCGGCCGATGACGCGGTGCAGGCCGAGGTCGTCGAAGGCGAGGCGGAGCAGGGCGCGGCCGGCTTCGGGGGCGTAGCCGTGGCCGTGGTGGTCGGGGTGTAGGACGTAGCCGATCTCGCCCTGGCGGTTGGGCTTGCTGGTCCAGATGAGCAGGCAGTTGCCGATGAGCTCGCCGCCGCCGCTCAGGGTGATGGCCAGGTCGAGCACGTCGCCCTCGTCGAGAAGGGCGGTGTGGGTGATCTTCTTGTCGAGGTGGGCGCGGCTGGTGTCGCGGTCGCGGGGCTCCCAGTAGAGGTGGCGGGTGACGTCGGGGAGGCTTTCGTAGGCGTGGACGGCGTCGAGATCGCCGGGGATGAAGGGCCGAAGGGTGAGGCGGTCGGTGGTGAGGGGGTAGCGGGGTTTGAGCACGGGGGCAGTGTAGGGAGCGGTCGCCGGGGCGGCAAAACGTTTTCGTGCGGGTCAGTGGGCGCCCGCGAGGTTGAGGACGACGACGCCGCCGATGATGAGCAGGATGCCGCCGATCTTGAGCGGGGTGAGGGTCTCCCCCAGGAACACCGCGCCGATCAGGGCGATGGCGGCGGTGCCGGCCCCGGACCAGACGGCATAGGCGGTGCCGACCTCGAGGTGGAGTCTGAGTGCCTGGCCGAGCAGGACGAAGGAGACGATGTAGCCGGCGGCGACGACGGCGCTCCAGCCGAGATGGGTGAAGCCGTTGCTGAGTTTGAGCGCGGAGGTGGCCAGGACCTCGGAGGCGATGGCGAGGGCGAGCAGGAGCCAGGCCATGGGTGGTTGTCCCCCAGATGCTGAGTGGTGCGGGCGTACCACTGTAGGCCGGGGCCTGCGGGTGTGGTGAGGTGCGGCACGGGCCAGGGGCGCCGCCGCGGCCGTGCGTCCGGTCGGCGGGGTGCGGGCGGGTGTGCGGGAATCGCTTGAAAACGCAGTCGAATGCGTGTTCCACTGGGGGGTGTGGCTTGGGACGCGCTTTCGCTGGTTGAGGCTGCCGACGATCGCCCGCTGATCGAGCGGCGCGCGGTGGTGCGCGGCGGTTTCTACGAGCTGCAGGCCCGCACGATGATCGAGCGGGTGCCGCAGGCCGCGGGCATCGCCCAGAGGTGGGCGCTCTCCCCTTACCGTGGCTGTGCTCATGCCTGTCTCGGGTGCGGCGCCCGTGCCGGGCACCGGCGGCTGGGGCTGGACGCGGGCGGCGATTTCGACACGCGCATCGTGGTCAAGCCCAACGCGGTGGCGCGGCTGCGGGCGGAGCTGGCGCGCTGGGACGGCCAGGAGCTGGCCGTCGGGGTCAGCGGCGACTGCTACCAGGCGGCCGAGGAGACCTACCGGCTGATGCCCGGCGTGATTGCGGCGCTGGCCGGGTCGGGGGTGCCGTTCACCGTTTACACCAAGAGCGCGCTGGTGCTGCGCGACGCCGGGCTGCTGGCGCGGGCGGGGGCGCGGGTGGCGGTGTCGATCGCGTTCGTCGACGAGCGGATCCGGCGGGCGGTCGAGCCGGGCGCGCCCGGCGCGCAGGCGCGGCTGGAGCTGGTGTCGGCGCTGGTGGAGGCGGGCGTGGACTGCCGGGTGCTGATGGCTCCGGTGCTGCCGCTGCTGAGCGACGCCGCCGACCAGCTGACGGCCACGGTGCGGCGCATCGCGGGGGCGGGCGCGCGGGCCGTCGAGCCGGTGGTGCTGCGGCTGCCGCCCGGCACCCGAGCGTGGTATGCGCAGTGGCTGGCGCGGGCGCATCCGCACCTGGTGGAGCGCTATGAGGAGCTCTACGATCGTGCGGGCCTGCCCTCCCCCGGCTACGAGGAGCGCATCACGGGGCAGATCGCCGAGCTGTGTCAGGTGTACGGGATGGCTTGCGGGGCGTCGCCGCCGCGGCCGCGCGAGCCTCGGGCGGCGCAGCTCGCCCTCGTGTGAGCCCAAGGGCGAAGGCTCCGCTGCGCCTGGGCGACGACTCCCTGCTGGTCGGGGCCACGGGCTGGTCGTGGCCGAAAGCGATCTTCACCGGCGGGGTGGGGCGGCTGCGGGCGCGCAAGGTGCTGCCGCCCGCGGGCGCGGGCGGCGGCCAGGCCCTCGTTGGTTCTCTCGATGATGAGTTCGCGGATGAACTCCGCGAGCGCGGCGAGGGTGTGGAAGACGAGACGCCCGCCGGCTTGCCGGACTTCTTGCCGGAGAAGATCCGGATGCAGCCGGCGGCCTCCAGCGCCAGGGTCTGTCGGTCGAGCCGCTGGCCTTTCGTCGAGACACGGGCGTAGCCGCCGATTTCCGGACACGAGCAAGAACCGGTGCAAGATCGCCGGGCTGAGGCTTCTCGTCTGATCGTCAGCGGCTCTCGCTCGCTGCGCTCACTTCTGGGTTTTGATGCCGTCCAAGGCCATGGCGAGCACCCGGTCGCGCTGCGCCTCCTGGACGAAGTTCGCTCCGCTGACACCGTTGACCAGGAAGAGAACGTCGTCGAAGCTCACGTCGCCCCGGGCCTTGCCCGCGCCCTGGGCGCGCTCGAGAAGCGGCCGACCGGCCGCGATCATGTCGCGGCCGGTCACAAACATCTCCTCGCGGTGCGCGACGGCGTCGTAGATTGCCTTCTTGGTGGTCGCGTAGCTGACGAACTGACGCAGCCAGCCCTCCAGGGCATCCCACGGTTCGAGGCCGCTCAACTCGATCGAAGTTGCGGCGCGCGTCGGCGCGCGCAGGCCGGACGCACGGTGAAAGGCGACATCGTCGTGGTGACCATCCCGATCAGGGCCTACCGGCAGGTCCCCGCGGAACCCCTCCGGGGCCGGATCGTCATCGACACCCTCAACAGGGACGCCGCCGCCGGTTCCTGTCGACGCACACCTTCACCGTCCACGTCATCCACCCGGCCGTGCTGGTCGCCCTGGGCTACGCCCTGCGCGACGTACAGGCGCCCGCGATCGCGAAGGCCGCGCTGCTCACCGCCATCGGGCTGCCGCTGTGCTGGACGACGGCGTACCTGGTGCGCGCCCTGCCGGGCGTCCGGAAGGTGCTGTAGATCCGCAGATCTTCGAGAGCGTTCGCGCGCGCCTCCAGCAGGGCGCTCGTCCAGCACGCTGGCCAGCCCTCCTGGAGGCGCGCGTTCACCTGGGGAAACGTCCGGCAGTTGGACAAGGTCGCCCGGCAGATGCTGACCGCTCTGGCCGCCCGCACCCCCGGTGCAACCCGGCGCGGGCGTGCTTGCCTTCCTCGACGTCGACTTCCCCGCCATCGAACCCACCGACATCGGAACGGTGGATGGCGGCAGCTTCGCCCACGTGCGTAGTGATCCCCATGGACCGCGTTCTCCAGCCTGAGGGTTGAACGTGGCATAGTACCTCTGGTGCACGAACCACCACAGGGCTCTGACCGACACTCCTCCACGTTCTCCTTCTCCTGGCTCCTTCTCCTGGCTCCTTCTCCTGGCATCTGGGGTGGATGGCGTTCATCGCGATCGCGACCGGTGCCGGCGTCGCGCTCCTGATGATGGGCGGGAGCGTCATCGGCATCGTGCTGCTCGTGCTTGCCGTACCTCCGTGCTTGCTGACCTTTCGCCGTCGACGGGCGTAAGCTAGTCAAAGTTGAATAGGAGGGCGCGGATGTCGGCGATCCGGCTGCTGATTCTGGGCGCCGTCAGGCTGCACGGGCGCGCGCATGGCTACCAGGTGCGCAACGACCTGGCGTTCTGGGGGGCGGACTCGTGGTCGACCACCAAGCCGGGGTCGATCTACCACGCGCTCAAGTCGATGGCCAAGCAGGGTCTCCTGCATGCTTACGACACGGCCCCGAGTACGGCGGGCGGACCGCCGCGCACCGAGTACGAAGTGACCGAGAAGGGCGCGGCCGAGTTCTTCTCCCTCCTGCGGCAGGCGCTCACCACCCACGACAGGATGGACCTGCTGTCCGCCGGCATCGGTTTCATGGTCGAGCTGCCACGCGAAGAGGTGATCGCGCTGCTCCAAGAGCGTCTGGCCAACCTCGAGGGATGGCGGGAGGCGGTGACCTCGTCGTACACCGCCGAGGACGACCTCGGCCATATTGGCGAGATCATGAGCCTGTGGGCGCATTCGGCCGAGGGCGGGCTGGAGTGGACGCGCGGGCTCATCGAGCGGATCCAGGGCGGGGCCCACGACTTCGCCGGTGAAGGCGGCGACCCGTTCGCCGGAGTCCTCGCCGAGGACCAGCCCTCTAGCGGCTGAGCGCGCGGAAGCGGGCAGCCGCCATGGGGAAGGCGACGGCGACCAGGGTGATCGGCCACACCACGGCCAGCAGGTGGGCGTTCTCGGCCGCCCACGAGGTGCCCTGCACGCCGGGGTTGCCGAACAGGTCGCGCACCGCCGCCGCCGTGGCCGTGATCGGATTCCACTCCGCGATCGCGCCGAGCCAGCCCGGCATGAACGCGGGCGAAGCCAGGACGCCGGAGGTGAAGACGATGGGCCAGATGAGAATTTGTATGGACATGATCAGCTCGGGCCGTCCCGCGATCAGCCCGAGCCATATCCCGCACCACAGCATCGCGAATCGGAGCAGAAGCAGCAGCCCGACCGCGGCGAGCACCTCGCCGAACGAGCCGTGCCAGCGCCACCCCATGGCCAGCCCGGCGCCGATCATGACGGCCAGGCCCAGCACCGACTGCAGCATGTCCGCTATGCACCGGCCGACCAGGACGGCGGACGGCGCCATGGGCATGGACCTGAAGCGGTCGATGGCCCCCTTGTTGAGATCCTGCGTGAGGGCGGCCATCGTGGCCTCGAGCCCCCAGGCCATAGTGAGCGCGAACATGCCGGGGATGAGGAACTCCCGGTAGTCGCCGCCACCCGCCACCCGCATGCCGCCGCCCAGGAGGTAGGCGAACACCACCAGGAACATCACGGGGAAGGCGAGCCCGACAATCACCTGCGCCGGCTGCCGCGCCCAGCGGGCCAGCTCGCGCCGGGTCATGCTCCATGAATCGGCCAGCCACCAGCCCATTACGCAGCTCCCGTCAACTGAATGAACACCTCGTCCAGGGTCGGCCTCCGTACGGCCAGGTCGTCGACGTCGATGCCGGCCTCCTGCAGCGCCCGCATCAGGTGGCTCAGCGCGCTCATCCGGTCGGCGACCGGCGCGCTGACCACGCGGTCGTCCTCGTCGCTGTCCACCGCACCCGCGCCTGGAACCTCCGCCAGTGCGGCTGCCGCGGCCCTCAGGTCGCCCGCGTCATGGACGACCACGTCGATGCGGTCCCCGCCCACCTTCGCCTTGAGCTGGTCGGCGGTGCCGTCCGCGATCACCCGGCCGTGATCGACCACGCAGATCCGATCGGCAAGCTGGTCGGCCTCCTCCAGGTATTGGGTGGTCAGCATCACCGTGGTGCCGCCGCCGACCAGGGAGCGGAGCGCGCCCCACACCTCCGTGCGGCCACGCGGGTCGAGCCCGGTGGTCGGCTCGTCCAGGAACAGGACCTGCGGCTGGATGATGAGCGAGGCGGCCAGGTCCAGCCTGCGCCGCATGCCGCCGCTGTAGGCCTTGACCGCCTTGCGCCCTGTGCCGGCGAGTTCGAAGCGCTCGAGCAGCTCATCGGCCCGTGCCGCCGCCCGTCGCGCGCCGAGGTGGTAGAGCCTGCCGAACAGCTCCAAGTTCTGCCACCCCGACAGGTCCTCGTCAAGCGCTGCGTGCTGCCCGAGCAGCCCGATGCGCCTGCGCACCTCGTCGGGATCGCGAGCGACGTCGACCCCGGTGACCTCGGCCCGGCCGCTCTCCACCCGGAGCAGCGTCGCCAGGGTTCTTATCAGCGTGCTCTTGCCCGCGCCGTTCGGGCCGAGCACGGCGTGCACCGTGCCGACAGGCACGGTCAGATTCAGGCCGTCGAGCGCCTTGGTCTTGCCGTACGTCTTCCGCAGCTCCGACACCACGACCGCAGCCACATGACCTCCTAAGTGGTCAAGTTTGACTAGTTGGCCTCAGCGTAGCACTCACTATTCAAGTTTGCCTATTTGCGGCCCCTGGCCACCAGGCGCGGCCTGTTCGGCTTGTTTCGCGTGATCGTCACTCGCTGTATGCACAGCCACGCAGCCATGCAGTTCCCGAAGAAGGCGCAAGGCTCGGTGCAGGCCGCGTTGCGATCTCACGATCCAGGGCTCCTGAACCCAGCACTCGTTACCTCATATCGGCGGTCGAGCCGTCTAACTGGAGGTCTCGCGCCGACGCGGGGGTGCGCGGCGACGCGTGCACCGGCGTGGTTCCCTCCGGCAGTTTCACCGCCCGCCGAACGGACTCCGCCACCATCTCCGGGATGTCGGCCAGGAGCAACATGTCTCTCGAATTCCGGCCGTGCCTGCTGCCCGGCCGCCTCGGCGGGCCGGTGACCGGACGCGCGTCACGATCGGGAGCGGAAGGCGGCCAGTTCCCCGGCGGCCTCGTTCAGGTCCTTGGCCGTGTCGATGGCGCGCCAGTACACCCCTTGCGGCAACTCGTACCCCGCCAGGCGGCGCTGCCGCGCCAGGCGGGGGAAGGTGCTGCGCTCGTGGTCGCCGAGATCCGGGAGCATCGAGGCGAACGAGGCCGAGAAGACGTAGACGCCGGCGTTGACCGGATAGGGCGAGGGCGGGGCCTCGACGAAGTCCAGGACGTTGCCGAAACGGTCGATGTCGACGGTGCCCCACGGGAGGCGGGGGCGGGCCAGGGCGAGCGTGGCGTGCGCGTCGCGCTCGTGATGGAAGGCCGCCATGGCGCGCAGGCTGAAGCGGGTCCAGATGTCGCCGTTGGTGGCGTACCACGGCTCGTCGGGGCGTGGCAGTGAGGCGGCGGCGAACTTCAGCCCGCCCCCGCGCCCGAGCGCTTCCGTTTCGACCACCGCGCCGGCCCTGAGGGGCAGGCGCGCTGTGCCGAGCCAGTCGAGCACCACCTCGGCCAGGTAGCCGCAGGAGATGACGGCGTCGGTCACCCCCTCGGCCGCCAGCCATTCCAGCTGGTGGCCGATGATGGGCAGGCCGGTGCCGGGAATCTCGACCATCGGTTTGGGCCGGGTGTCGGTGTAGGGGCGCAGGCGTGAGCCCTGCCCGCCGGCGAGGATCACGGCCTGGGTCACCGGCTGCGAGGCTCGCGGCGACTCACCGGCGGACGGGATGAGATCGTCGACAGTCATGACGGCAATCTAGGGTGCGGCGCGTTGCTCCGGGGACGCGTTGTTCAGGTGACGCGGCGCTGCAGGAGCATGCCCGGCCATTCCCCCACGGTGAAGGGGGCCGTGCGGGTGAAGCCGCAGCTTTCGTAGTAGGCGACCAGGCGGCCGTCGTCGCCGGCGTAGCAGTCGACGCGCAGCAGCCTCACGCCGAGCTCGCGGGCCCGCTCGTAGGCGTCGTCGAGCAGGGCCCGGCCGACGCCGTGCCCTGCGAAGGCCTGGTCGATGACCAGGCACTGGACGTACAGCTCGCTCTCGGCGGCGGGGGTGACGTAGTCGTGGGGGGCGCCGACGACCAGGCAGCCGGCGGGCCGGCCGCCTGCCTCGGCGATGCGCATGCCGCCGCCTTCGGCCCAGCCGGCGATCTGCCGGGTGCGTTTGCCGTCGCCGGTGAACGGCCGGCTGCCCCACTGGCCGGTGCGGCCCTGCGAGACCAGCCAGGCCACGGCGCTGTCGAACATGGCCAGCACGGCGGGGACGTCGCCGCCGTCGCCTTTGCGGATGTGCATGGAGGTCAGGTCTTCTCCTTCAGGGCGCTGCCCTTCTTCCATGCGGAGAACGACAGCTGCCAGTAGCCCCAGCCGTTGTTCCATTCGAGTTCGCGGTCGGTGCCCTTGACCTCGACGACGTCGCCGCGCTGGACGTTGTCGTAGAACCATTCGGCCTGGTCGGGGCGGGCGTTGATGCAGCCGTGGCTGACGTTGCGCACGCCCTGGGCCCAGACGTTGTTCTTGGCGTGGACGTACTCGCCGGAGTTGGAGATCCGCACCGCGTGGTCGATCATGACGTCGTAGTACTCGGGGTCGCCCTTCTTGCGGCCCGGGGAGATCATGCGGACGGGGTTCGCACGTTCCATGGTCAGGTGCACGCCGGAGGTGGTGGTGTATTCGCGGGTGGTGGCCTTGCCGGCGCTGATGCGCATGGTCTGGACGCGCTTGCCGTCCTTGTAGACGTACATCATGTGCTTGGCGACGTTGATCTTGCTGATCTGCTTGGCGCCGATCTTGAGGTTCGCGGTGTAGTCCTTGACGCCGTAGAGGCCCTTGCCGCCTTTGACGCCGGTGATGCCGGCGTGGAACTTCACCTTCTGATGAGCCGGCCAGTATTTGGCGGTGCGGTAGATGACCTTGTTGTCGGCGACCCAGCGCCAAGCGCCGTCGACGGGCTTTTCCGCCTCCACCTCAAGGGCGCGCTCGATGGTGGCCTTGCGGGTGACGGGCTGGTTGAAGGTCACGATGATGGGCGCGCCGACGCCGAGGGTCTCGCCCTTGGCGTTGGGGGTGACGTCGACGATCTGCAGCGCGCGGTCGGGCTTGGCGGTGGTGAAGTCGCTGGTGGAGGAGGTGACGCCGGCCTTGGCGGTGACCGTGTAGTCGGTGGACGGCTTGAGCGGCGTCCTGGAGACCCACCTGGTCCTGTCGGCGTTGAAGCGGCCCTCGACCGGCTCGTCGTCGCCCTCGACGGTCACGTCCTCCAGGGCGCCGCCGGCGGCCACGACAGTGATCTTCTTCTCCGGGCTGACCTTGGCGCTGCCCTCAGCGGGGGTGATCTTGATGGTGGGTGCCTGCGGGGTGGCCGAGGTGGTGGCCTCGGGGGCGTCGGGTGTTCCCGAGGGGGCGCCACCGGAGCATGAGGTCGTCAGCGCCGCCGCGGCGAGCAGTGCGAACGCGGTGGCGGGCTTCCTCCAAGCAGGCGCAACGTTCAAGACAGTCCTTTCCCATAAGGGCACCAAGGCACCCCAAAAACCATAATGCTCCTGCATGTAAGACGGCGAATGATTTAGGAGAGTTCGGTCACATTTCAATCACTTCTGCGGAGTGATCAACCGCAGGTCAGCGCGTTGCGAGGCGGTGGGTGAGGCCGGTGTGCCGGCGTCCCGCCCCTTTGGTGCGCACGGCCTGGGCCAGAGCCCGGCGCGAGCCGACGATCACGACGAGCTTCTTGGCGCGCGTGATGGCGGTGTAGAGCAGATTGCGCTGCAGCATCATCCAGGCGCTGGTGGCCAGCGGGATGACGACCGCGGGATATTCGCTGCCCTGCGAGCGGTGGATGGAGACCGCGTAGGCGTGGGCCAGCTCGTCCAGCTCGTCGAAGGCGTACTCGACCGCCTCGTCCTCGTCGGTCAGGACGGTCAGCTTGTGCTCGTCGGGACGGATGTCGGTGACGATGCCGACCGTGCCGTTGAACACCCCGGCCGCGCCCTTGTCGTAGTTGTTGCGCAGCTGGGTGACCTTGTCGCCGACGCGGAAGACACGGCCGCCGTAGCGGCGCTCCGGCATGCCCTCCCGTGCGGGCGTCAGCGCCTCCTGCAAGGCGGTGTTGAGCGCGCCCGCCCCGGCCGCGCCGCGGTGCATCGGCGCCAGCACCTGCACGTCGCGGCGCGGATCGAGCCGGAACCGGCGCGGGATGCGGCGGGCGACCACGTCGACCGTCAGCGCCGCGATCTCCTCCGGTTCCTCGCACGGGAACAGGAAGAAGTCCCGCATGCCCTCCAGCACCGGGTGGTGACCGGTGTTGACCCGATGGGCGTTGACCACGACGCCGGACTCCTGCGCCTGGCGGAAGATCTGCGTCAGCCGCACGCGCGGCACGTCCTCGGCGGCCAGCAGGTCCTTGAGCACCTCCCCGGCGCCGACCGAGGGCAACTGGTCGACGTCGCCGACGAACAGCAGGTGCGCGCCGGGGGCGACCGCCTTGACGAGCTTGTTGGCCAGCAGCAGATCCAGCATCGACGCCTCGTCGACCACGACGAGATCGGCGTCCAGCGGGTTGTCGCGGTCGAAGGTGGCCTCGCCGCCGGGCCGCAGCTGCAGCAGCCGGTGCACCGTGGTGGCCTCGTGGCCGGTCAGCTCCGCCAGGCGTTTGGCCGCCCGGCCCGTCGGCGCGGCCAGGATCACCCGGGCCCGCTTGGCCCTGGCCAGCAGCACGATCGAGCGCACGGTGAAGCTCTTGCCGCAGCCCGGCCCGCCGGTCAGCACCGCGACCTTCTCCGTCAGCGCCAGGCGCACCGCCTGACGCTGCTCGGCCGCCAGCTCGGCGCCCGTCTGGCCGTGCAGCCACTGCTCGGCCCGCTCCCAGTCGACGTCGGCGAACGCCTTGAGCCGGTCGTGGCCGTTGCCCAGCAGCCCCCGCAGGCCGGAGGCCAGCGACAGCTCGGCACGGTGGAAGGGCGGCAGGTAGACGGCCGGCACCACGTTGTCGCCCGCGGGAATCGGCTCGCGCACCACGCCCTCGGCCGCCACCAGCTCCTCCAGGCAGGCGGCCACCAGGTCGGCGGGGACCTCCAGGATCTTGACCGCGTCGCCCACCAGGTTGGGGGCCGGCAGGTAGCAGTGGCCGTCGTCGGCGGCCTGCGACAGCGTGTAGCGCAGCCCGGCCATGACCCGCTCGGGGCTGTCGTGCGGGATGCCGACCGCCTGGGCGATGGTGTCGGCCGTCTTGAACCCGATCCCCCACACGTCGTCGGCCAGTTTGTACGGCTGGGTCCTGACGACGGAAATGGACGACTCGCCGTACTGCTTGAAGATGCGCACCGCGATCGAGGTGGACACACCGACCCCCTGCAGGAAGATCATCACCTCTTTGATGATCTTCTGCTCCTCCCAGGCGGCGGCGATCATCTTCGTCCGCTTGGGACCCAGCCCCGGCACCTCGGCCAGGCGCTGCGGCTCCCGCTCGATGACCTCCAGCGTGTCGACGCCGAAATGGTCGACGATCCGCTCGGCCATCTTCGGGCCGATGCCCTTGATCAGCCCGGAGCCGAGATAGCGGCGGATGCCCTGCACGGTGGCCGGCAGCACCGTGGTGTAGGACCACACCTCGAACTGGCGGCCATAGCGGGGATGGGAGGTCCAGCGGCCCCGCAGCCGCAGCGACTCGCCCACCTGCGCGCCCAGCAGCGGGCCGACGACGGTCAGCAGATCCGAGCCGGAACGCTCGGTCGCCACCCGGGCGATCGTGTAGCCGCTGGTCTCATCGGCCCAGGTGACACGTTCAAGTACTGCGCTCAAATGAGTAGCGACATCTTCGGAGCTCCCGTCCCGGCTCCCCTCAGGCATCCCCACACCGACGAGACTAGGGCAGATCAACAACACCGCGACACCTCCCCGAGCCGCACGGCCCGCGAACTACCATGAACACGTGACCACTTCTCCCCTGCCGCGCCCTTCTCGGCTCGAATAACGTGGGCAAAGCGCTTGCATCAGCAGGCCACCTCCTGGCCCGCGCCCGCACCGCCCTCCCCCCCGCCGAAGCAGCCAGACGCGCACACCGGCCGGGACGCCTCTCTGAGGGACCTGGAGGCTTCAATCCGCGCCCAGCGCGAGCAAGCACGGATCCAGGACCGCACCAGCTGCATGATGCAAGCAGGCTGCTTGCGAAGGCGAGCCACCCCGGCAAGGCAGCAGGGGTGGCTGGTCATTACAGGCCCCAGGCATAGTGAGTGCGAGCAGGACATCGCATCGCCTTCCGCCGAGCCGCCGATCCCGGTCCTTCTGTCCCGGCACCGTCCGCCTCGCCTCCCGCTGCCGCTCCGGCGACGCCCGCTTCTTCCCCGACACCACATGCCGCGCGTCCGCCTTCCCCGTCTCCACCGAGCTGACCGGAAGCTGCCCGGTGGCCGGGCTGGTCGCGATGCCGAACAGGTCCCGCAAGATCGATGCCCGCCACTTGCCGCCGGGCCGGTTGTCGATGCCCTTCATCCGGATTACAGCGGCCGCGCCGGCGTCCTTGAGCGCTCCCACCCTCGCAGGAAAGATCATCGTGGTTCTGCCACCGGGGACGGGCACGACACGTGGAAGGGCTCCGTCCCGCGGCGGGACGGAGCCCCGGTGACTCTGGAGTCACGGGCCGGGCGCCTCACCCCTCGCGCGCGGGGCGAGGCCCCCGGTCACTCGGTCACGGAGGGATCAGGTTCCGCCACCGCCACCGCCGGGAGCGGGAGTGGTCGGGCTCGGTGTGGGTGTCGGCCGGGTGCAGCTGTGGAAGCCCTCGTTGTAGCCGTCCCGGAAGCCGCGCCGGTAGGCGCCGCTGCCGGAGGTCTGCAGGTCGTGGCTCCTGCCGGAGCGGCAGTCGTTGCGGCCGTCGGCGAAGCCGTCCCTGCGGCCCTGGTTGTAGCGCCGCCTCTTGGCCCTGCGCCGCGGCGGCTGGGCGAGTTCCTCGGTGGCGCTGTGCATGGTGGTGGAGGTCGTCGCGGTGAGGTTCTGGACGATGGACGCGGCGGAGACGTCCGAGGCGACGGCCGGTTCGACGGCCAGTGCGGCGATGAGCGCTGGACTGAGCAGCAGAACGCCTGCTTTGGAGCGCTTCATGCTTCCCCCTTTTCCTGCGGTCGCCGGGCCCGGTGTGACGGTCGATGCCGTCGCCGTGGTCCGGCGTCTTCCGACAGCGTGGCGGATGCCTGGTCACCGGCCCGTCATGCGGGCGTGACCGGGCCGTGACGGCGCCTGCATGACGGGAGGGCGGTCCGCGAGCAGACCCGCGACCCGCTCGCGCAAGCGGGGCGTCGGCGTGATGCCGAGTTCGTCGCGCAGATTCCGCTCGAACGCCTGGAAGTGACGTAGCGCCTCCGCCTGGTTACCTTCGGCCAGATGCGCGTCCATCAGGGCGGCGTAAGCGCTTTCCCGCAGGGGCTCGGCGTGCACGGCCACGCCCGCGGCCGCCACCGCCTCGGCGAAACGCCCCGCCCGGAGGAACCACCCCGACAACGCCTCCAGCGCGTGCAGGCGCAACTGGTGCCATTCGTCGGAGGCGGCCAGCACCCACTCGTCGTACCAGCCGGGCAGCAGGCCGTCCGACAGCACCTCGATCGAGCCGGCGCACACGTCGCCGTCCTGCGAGGGCTCCAGCGGGTCCAGCAGGCGCCGCGCCAGCGACCTGGCCTCGTCGACGTCCACCACGACCTCCGGGCACAGCCCGAGACCGCACGCGTCGACGCGCAGCAGCCGCCGGCCGTCCCCGTCCAGGCGGGCCAGCGCGGAACGCAGGCTGGCCTGCGCCCGCCGCTCCGGCGCCCCCGGCCACAACGCCGCGGCCATCACCGAGCGGGTCACCGTGTTCCTGCTGAGCGCCAGGTACGCCAGCAGGCGCTCCGATCCGCTGGACAGCACGATCTGCTCGTCGCCGGCCATCAGCCGGAAACCACCGAGAAGCATGAGAAAGAAGGCACGCGGGCCGCTGTCCGCCATCTCCGGTCCCCTTCACTGTGCGGGATCAGACTCATCCGTGGGGGACCAGACCATCGGTCTGCTGCACACCCTACCTGCGGCGATAGCACCGAACCGGTAGAAAATCGTCAGTGCCGACACGAAATTTCGGCAACGCGGACGCTCTCCGGCGCCGCAGGCCCTGGCGGCGGGCCCTGGCGGACGGTCAGGGGGGAAAGGGCCCGACCCGGCCCGCGCGCGGCGGCTAATCTTGTCGCCCATGACGCAGGTGGGACACAGGACGGCACGGGCGCTGCTGCGCAGGCTCGCCGTCGAACAGGCCGAATGCAGGGTGCCGTCGCTGACGGCCGCGATCGTGCGCGACGGCGCGACGGCGTGGTTCGGCGGGCGCGGCCACGTCGACGGCGCCGCGCCGACCGCCGCCACCCAGTACCGGCTCGGATCGATCACCAAGAGCATGGTCGCCGTCGTCGTCATGCGGCTGCGCGACGAAGGCGTGCTACGGCTGACCGACCCGCTGGACGAACACCTGCCCGGCGCGCCACTGGGGCATCTGACGATCGCCCAGCTGCTGTCGCACACCGCCGGGCTGACCGCCGAGCCTCCCACCGACTGGTGGGAGCGCACCCCCGGCGTGCCCGCCGCCGAGCTGATGGCCCGTCTCGGGCCTGGTGAGCTCAAACACCGGCCAGGCCGGCGTTTCCACTACTCCAACGTCGGCTTCGCGCTGCTCGGCGAGCTCGTCGCCCGCCTGCGCGGCACCACGTGGCTCAAGGCGGTACGCGCCGAGGTGCTCGACCCGCTCGGCATGCACGACACCACCGCCCGGCCCCGCGTCCCCCACGCCACCGGCTACGCCGTGCACCCGTGGGCCGACGTGGTGCTGGCCGAGCCCGAGCACGACGCCGACGCCATGGGCCCTGCGGGGCAGCTGTGGGCCACCCCGCACGACCTGGCCCGCTGGGCGGCCTTCCTCGGCGGCGACACCGCAGACGTGCTGGGCCCCGGCACCCTCGCCGAGATGCGCGAGCCGGCCGGCGTCGACGACGGCGACACCTGGACCGGCGGGTTCGGGCTCGGCCTGCAGCTGGCCAGGCCCGGCGGCCGTCGCCTGGCCGGCCACACCGGGTCGATGCCCGGATTCCTGGCCACCGTGTGGGCCGACCCCGCGGGCGGCGTGGGGGTGTTGTTCATGGCCAACACCACCTCCGGGCTCAGCGGCAGGCTGGCGACCGACCTGCTGGACATCCTGGAGGAGTACGAACCGCGGCTGCCCGACGAATGGCGGCCAGCCGCCGCCGACCCGCAGCTGCTGGAGCTGACCGGTCTGTGGCACTGGGGGCCGAAACCGTACGCGCTGCGGCTGCTGCCCGAGCGCGGGCTGTCGCTGGAACCGGTCGGCGGCGGCGGGCGGGCCTCCCGGTTCGTGCCGCAGGACGACGGCACGTGGCTGGGCCTGGACGGCTACTACGCCGGGGAGACGCTGCGGGTGGCGCCCGACCACCTCGACCTCAACACCTTCGTCTTCACGCGCGACCCCTACGACCCTGGGGCGCCGGTGCCGGGTGGCGTGACCGGCTGGCACGCCTGACCGCAGCCGGGTGACCGCGGCCGGGTGACGGTCACCCGGCTCTGAAGCGCCGGCGGGCGCGGCCGGGCAGCACGCATCCGGCCGCGCTCGCCGCCGCTCCAGGGCCGGCGCCGCGAAACGGCGTCATGGCCCTACTACGGCCTTTCGCCGAGGTCAACCATGTTCGGTCCGGTCCTGGGCAGGTGGAGCGGAAAACGATCCCCCCGGGTTCCCGGGGAGAGCGCCGCACTGATGCGGGAGGTCTCCCCGGCAGAAGGCTCGTCGAGTAGCGAGGACCGGCAACGATGCAGTCGAACAAAGACCTGGCGGCAGGCTCCGGCAGCCTGCGAGAGGCCGAGCAGGCGTTCCAGGCGGTACGCGGGCGCCTGTTCGGGATCGCGTACCGCATGCTGGGCAGCGTGAGCGAGGCCGACGACCTGCTCCAAGAAGTGTGGATCCGATGGCAGACGAGCGACCGGCGCAACGTGCGCAACGCCGAGGCGTTCCTCGCCACCACGACCACCCGGCTGGCGATCAACGTGTTGCGATCGGCGCGGGCGCGCCGCGAGACCTACGTCGGCCCGTGGCTGCCCGAGCCCGTCGACACCGGCGCCGACCCGGCGCTGGGCGCCGAACGCGCCGAGGCCCTGGAAATCGCGGTGCTCATGCTGCTGGAGAGGCTCACACCCACCGAACGCGCGTCGTACGTGCTGCGCGAGGCGTTCGACCACTCCTACGAGCGGATCGCCGAGATCATCGGGCACACCCCGGCGAACGTGCGCCAGCTGGTCAGCCGCGCGCGCAAGCACCTGGCCGCGGAGAAACGCGCCAGCGTCGCCGCCTCCGAGCAGCGGCGGCTGCTGACCGCGTTCGTGGCGGCCGCCCGGTCAGGGGAGATCGCCGGGCTCGAGGCGCTCCTCGCCGAGGACGTCGTCTCCTACTCCGACGGCGGCGGCGCCGTGCGCGCGTCGAAGATCCCGGTCGTCGGCCGCCACCGCGTGGCCAGGTACGTACACGCGTTCGCCGGTACGTTCTGGGACGGCGTGACGGTCGAACCGGTCGAGGCTAACGGGCACGCCTCGGCCCGGCTGTCTCACGAAGGGAGGGTGGTCGCCGTCGTCACCGTGAGCGTCACCTCCGACGGCATCGACCGGGTGTTGTGGATGATGAACCCGTCCAAGCTCGCCGCGATGGCCTCATGAGCCGTGCCCTGGGCGGGCGCCGGTCTCCTCGGCCGCAGCCTATAGTGAGTCAGATGGCTGACTCGAAGGGTTCGCGGGCCAGGACGGCGACCGCCAAACGGCAGCGGCTGACGGCCGCCGCCGCCCGGGTCGTGCACCAGCAGGGCGTCGAGCGCACCACCATCGCCGACATCGCCCGCGCCGCCGACGTCCCCGTGGGCAACGTCTACTACTACTTCAAGACCAAGGACGACCTCGTCGCGGCCGCCCTCAGCGAGCACGCCCACGGGCTGGAGACCCTCACCACCCGTCTCGACCGCCTCCCCGACCCCAGGCAGCGACTCATAGGCCTCGTCGAGGCCTGGGTCGGCGAGCGCGAACTCGCCGCACGCTACGGCTGCCCCACCGGCACCCTCGCCGCCGAGCTCGGCAAACGCGGCGAGGGCGGCCTCGACGAGGAGGCCGGCAAAGTCATCCGGCTGCTGCTCGACTGGGCCGGACGCCAGTTCCGCCAGCTCGGACTGCCCGACCCCGACGGGCTCGCCCTGACGCTGGTGAGCGCCTACCAGGGCATGTCGCTGCTGGCCAACGCGCTGCGCGAGCCCGGCGTCATGACCCGCGAAGGCCGGCGGCTGACCGACTGGCTCGACTCCCTGCCCGACCTGCGGGACTGACCTACGGCACTCACGCTGCGGGCGCGGCCCCCGGCTTCACCTCGACGTCAGCCCGATCGACGGCAGCACCGACGACGAGGTGACCAGACTGCTCGGCCTCGGCGCTACCAAGACGGATGTGGGCCAAGGCCCAGACCGAAGCCGGGTGGTCATGGCCGACCCCGAGAGCAACGAGTTCTGCGTCCTGCGCACCCTGGCACCGCCCAACTAGATGATCGATCCCCACGGGTTAGTGGTCGTAGGCGGTCAGTGAGCGCAGGACGGGCTGTCCGGTCTGGTCGTTGTGCCGGATGGCGGTGGTCAGCGTGTGCGCTGCATGACGCGGGCGACGATGCCGGCGGGTGTGCGGCCGTGGTGCTGTCCGAGGTTGAGCCGGCCCCTGAAGCTCTCGTTGACCGACTCGATGACCTGCCGCAGTGGTGAGAACAGCTCGGCTCCGGGCCGCTCCGGTTCGCCCTTGCGGGTCGGCCGCAGCAGCCGGATGTCCGGCTCGGCCAGCTGCTGCTCGAAGTCGCGGCCGAAGTAGTTCTTTGTCACCGATTAAGGTCTGTCCGGGCCGGGTGGCGACGAGTTCCGGTTCGGCGTCGAGCAGGTCCAGCAGCGTCTCGCGCTCGTCGGCTTTCGCTCCGGTCAGGGGCAAGGCGACGGGCAGTCCCTGGAGCGTGCACACCAGGTGCAGGCGCAGGCCCCAAGAGAAGCGGCTGCCTGGCGCAGTAGCCGTACTCGGCCCATCCGGCCAGCTCGGAGCGTTTGACAGTCTCGCGGGAACGGCCGTATTCCACGGGTGTGGAGTCCACGATCCATACGTCGTCGGTCTTCACGTACAGTGCGGAGTCCACGTCTGGCGTCACAACCGTACTTTGGGCTCCCTCACCTCATGCGCGCAGCCGGTCCCTTAGAATCGATCATTTAGGGTCCGAGCGGGAGGAGACCATGTGGTCACGCGCCGAGGGAGCCGGACGAAACCCGTGTACACGGCCGTCGCCGTCCACGTGCCCGCGCCGCCGGAACGGGTGTTCTCGCTGATCACCGACTGGCCCAGGCACCGGGAGTGGATGTTCATGACCACCGCCCGCCAGGTGGGTGAGCACGCCGTCGAGGCCTACACCGGCGTGCGGCCGTTCGGCTTCCTCGACACGATGACGATCACCCGCTGGGAGCCGCCCAGGCTGGTGCTCATGAACCACACCGGGCGCGTGGTGCGCGGCCGCGGCGCGATCCGGGTGCGGCCGCACGACGGCGGCAGCCGGATCGTCTGGGCCGAGGAGCTGCGCCTGCCGTTCGGGCCGCTGGGCCGGGCCCTGTGGCCGCTGGGCCGCCCGCTCGTCCGCGCCCTCGCCCGTCACTCCCTGCGCAAGCTGGGCGCGCTGCTGCACCGTACGCGCTGATCCCGCCTACTCGACGGTCCGTAAGATCTGCTCGATCGACGCCGTACGGGCGCGCAGCTCGGCCAGGTCGGCGGCCACCCGCTGCTGGGCGTCGAGGGTGTTCTCGGCCAGCTGCTCGAAGCGGTGCACGAGCCGGCGCAGGTCGTCGGCCTGGCCGGCGGCGGCCTGCGCCTTGCGGGATTCGAACAGGCCCACGATGACCACGGCGATCAGGAAGCCGGCCACCAGCAGCGCGGCGATGAGCAGGATCGCCACGGGCCACGAGATGTCCATCAGGAGTGCTCCTTGGGTCCTGGACCCTGGTCCGGGTCCGGCCTGGTGAGGGTCTTGGCCGCCTCGGCCAGCGCGGGTGCCGTCAGATGCAGGTCGAAACCGGTGACCTCGTAGTACTTCATGGCCTTGCCGTCCGCGGACAGCTCCAGAGTGCCGCTGATCAAACCGGCTGCCTCCAGCCGGCGCAGGTGCATGTGCAGCAGCGGGCGGCTCACGCCGATCTCGCGGGCGAGATGGCTGACGTAGTCGCGCCCGCCCGCCAGAGTGGCGACGATGCGCAGCCGCAGCGGGTTGGCCAGCGCGGCCAGCATCTCCACCAGTTCGTCGCCGGTCGGCTCGGCCGCCGTCATGACATCCCATCCTGTAAACAATTCGTTACAGGTGTAATCGTAGCCGGGGGATCATCGTGCGGGCAACGATCAGGGGCCTCCACGCGAGTTCGCGCGACCAGCCCCGACCACCTGGACGCTGCTCCCTGAATGCCCTTTCGCGACCAACCTCGCCGCTCGCCGAGGGCGGCGCTTGACCTCGACCGTGGTTGGTGTTGGATCGTCGTGTCATGGTGAAGTTCGGCGTCGGGCTACCGACCATGCAGGAGATCGAGACGTTGGGGCCGGATGGCGTGGCGCGGGCGGCGCGGCTGGCCGAGACCGTGGGACTGGATTCGGTCGGCGCCTCCGACGTGCTCGTCGGAGACGGGACGACGGCGCTGGAAAGCGTCGTCACCCTGGCCACCGCCGCCGCCGTGACGGAGCGGGTGAGCCTCGACTTCGGCGTGCTGTCGGTTCCCACGCGGCCGGTGGCGATGATGGCGGCCCAGGTGCAGACGCTGCAGTACCTCTCGCGGGGCAGGGTGCGGCTGGGGGTGGGGATCGGCGGATTCCCCGGCTCGCCGTTCTGGACCGCGCTCGGCGCGCCGAGCACCGGACGAGGCCGGCTGACCGATGAGGCGCTGCGGGCGTTGCCCGGGTTGATCGCGGGCAGAGACACCACCGTCGGAAACGGGGTGAGCCTCACCCTGGCCCCCGCGACTCCGGTGCCACCCCTGCTGGTCGGCTCAGGTACGAGCGAGGCGGCGTTGCGGCGGGTGGCGCGCCTCGCCGACGGGTGGCTGCCTTCCGCGCTGACACCGGCTGGGATCCGGACGGCGCTGGCGAGGTTGCGAGAGCTCGCGGAGGAGTACGGCAGGCCGATGCCGCGCGTGCATCTGGGTGTGCACACGGTTCTCGGTGTGGACCGTGAGGCGCGGCGGGCCATGGAGGCGCAGCTGTCGGAGTTCTTCCAGCTTTCCCCCGACGAGATACGCCAGGCCAGCATCTCCGGGTCACCGGCCGAGGCGGCCGAACGGGTGGCGGCCTTCGCCGAAGCCGGGGTGGACGAGATCGGGTTCGCGCTCGACGGGCGCGACTTCCTGGGCCAGATCGAGCTGGTCGGCGAGATCAGGGCGCACCTGCCCCAGTAGGGCCGCCTCCTGGAGCGAAGCCGGCGCAGCGGTCGGAACCATTGCTCGACTGGGCTCGTGACCAGCAGGAACCCATGACGGCCGGGCGGCGTCGCCGATCCGGCGGCCGTCACGGGCGCGGGTGGCGGGCAGCGGCCGGTCGGTGATGCGGCCGGGCAGGTTGAAGACCGTGCGGATCCCGGCCGACGGACGCCGCTGCCTCCTCGAAGGCGTTCACGGCATCGCCCGGTGACGGCCGCGGCACGCCCATGCCGGTGATGCGATCCCAGAATCCGGCCGCGCCCGTGCCGAGCACGACGCGGCCGGCCCGGCAGCGCGGACAACGATGTCACCGTCCGCGCCGGCATGGGAGCGGGCCTCGTCGGCTGGAGACACCGGCGATGTGCTCCGTACGCCCGAGAATGAAGCCCAGCTCGGATGACCCGGTCCGCCGGCCGTGTTCTCATGACTCCAGGAAGTGCAGCACCGCCAGCACCCTGCGGCTGTAGCCGGTGGTGTGCGACAGGCCGAGCTTGTCGAACAGCGAGTTCACGTGTTTCTCCACCGCGCTCTGCGACACGTGCAGCGCCTGCGCGATCGAGGCGTTGGTCAGCCCCTGCGCCATCCGCTCCAGCACCTCCCGCTCGCGCGCGGTGAGCCGGGCCAGGGGATCGACCTGGGTGGTGCGGGCCAGCAGCTGGCGCACCACCTCGGGGTCGAACGCCGCTCCCCCGGCCCCCACCCGCTCCAGCGCGTCCAGGAAGTCGCCGACCTGCGCCACCCGGTCCTTCAGCAGGTAGCCGACCCCTTCGACGTCCGCGCTCATCAGCTCGGCGGCGTACCGCTTCTCGACGTACTGCGACAACACCAGCACCTTCACCGCCGGCCAGCGCGTCCTGATCTCCAGCGCGGCCCGCAGCCCCTCGTCGGTGTGGGTCGGCGGCATGCGCACGTCCACCACCGCGATGTCCGGCTCGTACGCCGCCACCGCCGACACCAGCGACTCGGCGTCGGCCACCGCCGCGGGAACCTCGTGGCCCTCCTCCACCAGCAGCCGGACCAGGCCCTCGCGCAGCAGCGTGGAGTCCTCGGCCAGGATCACCCGCACGGCAGCACCGCCGTGATCGACGTCGGCCCGCCCGGCGGGCTGGCCAGCTCGAACGTGCCGTCCAGCGCCGCCACCCGCCTGGCCAGCCCGGACAGGCCGACGCCCGCCAGGCTGGCGCCGCCGCGGCCGTCGTCGCGCACCCGCACGACCACCTGGGCGTCCTCCTCGTGCACCTCGACCGTGATGAGCGTGGCGGCGGCGTGCTTGGCGGCGTTGGTCACCGCCTCGCAGACCACGAAGTAGGCCGCCGTCTCCACCGCCATCGGCGGCCGTCGCCGCAGCTCGCAGGCCACCTTGACGGGCACGTTGGACCGCTCGGCAACGCCCGCCAGCGCCTCGCCCAGGCCGAGGGAGTCCAGGCCGCTCGGATAGACCCGCCAGGCCACCTCGCGCAGCTCCGCGAGCGCCTCCTGGGCCTCCTCGTGCGCCTGCTCCAGCAGCTCCGTGCGGCCCCGCTTCGAGCGTCCGATCAGCATCGACAGCGCCACCAGCCGCTGCTGCAGCCCGTCGTGCAGGTCACGCTCGATCCTGCGCCGCTCGGAGTCGACCGCGGCCACGATGCCGGCCCGGCTCTCGGCCAGCTCGGCGATCCTGCGCTCCAGCACTTCGGTACGGTCGGGGCCCAGCATCCGCACGATCAGCATGCGCTCCAGCGCGTGCACCCCCACGACGCCCGACAGGTCGAGGAACAGCAGCACGGTCCCGGCCACGACGGTGTAGGTCAACAGGGGTACCGACGGCAGCATGCCGTCGAACGGCTTGCCCTGCCCCCACAGCACGACGACGAGCACCGCCGCGCCGCCACCGTACACGAGCAGCATGATCACCATCCCGCCCAGCAGCCCGAGCGGGACGCGAGCGGCGAGGTAGAGCGAGGCCCGCAGGTCGTTCTCCGTGAGCGCGGTGAGGCCGGCGGCGTCCAGGCGCAGGCGGCGCGCTTCGAGCCGGGCCAGGTGCCGGGAGGCGGCGACGACGTTCGGGCTGGCCAGGAACGGCAGCGCCGCCAGCAGGAACACGAGCCCGCACAGCGCCGTCAGGCCGCCGAGCGTCACCGCGCCGAGCAACCGCAGGCCCTCAGCGGCCAGCCGCATGCCTGCCCTTGCGCCGTTCGGC
This sequence comes from Nonomuraea diastatica, assembly GCF_004349015.1. Classification (NCBI taxonomy): domain Bacteria; kingdom Bacillati; phylum Actinomycetota; class Actinomycetes; order Streptosporangiales; family Streptosporangiaceae; genus Nonomuraea; species Nonomuraea diastatica. The sequence goes on along the minus strand of NZ_SMKP01000128.1, from coordinate 8,279 downwards.
CAGCCGGACCCCGATGAAGACCACGATCGCCAGCACGACCAGGCCGATCACCACGTAGCTGCCGGCCCCGACGTACGTTTCCACGACCGACCACTGCTCGCCCAGGAGATAGCCGGCCATCACGAAGATCGTGTTCCAGATGAGGCTGCCGGCCGTGGTCAGCGCCGTGAACGTCGGCAGCGGCATGCGCTCCACGCCCGCGGGGATGGAGATGAGGCTGCGGAAGACGGGGATCATCCGGCCGAAGAAGACGGTCTTGCGGCCGTGGCGCCCGAACCAGGCCTCGGTCTTCTCGATGTCGGACGTCTTCACCAGGGGCAGCTTGGCGGCCAGCGCCAGGGTGCGTTCGCGGCCCAGCGCCGCGCCCACACCGTAGAGCGCCAGGGCGCCCAGCACCGAGCCGAGCGTCGTGAACACCAGCACCTCGGCCAGGCCCAGCTCACCCCTGCTGGCGGTGAAGCCCGACAACGGCAAGATCACCTCGCTCGGCAGGGGCGGGAAAAGGTTCTCCAGCGCGATCGCGAGGCCGGCCCCGGGCGCCCCGAGGCTCTCCATGAGTCCCACCAGCCAGTCCGTCATGGGACCAACGCTAGGCAAGATCGGACATGACGGTAATGCGGCAGGTGGCCGTTCCCGGCTGTGGTAAACCACAGTCCCGACGTACCGTACACTGTACGGCCGTGAGCCCCTTGACGGATCTGGTACGACACGCGGCAGTCTTCCAACCCGGCGATCCCCCCAGGTCGGGGGTGGTCGCCTTTCTCGATCCGGACGGTGAGTCCACCATGACGGTGGCCGAGCAGAACGGTGGCGCGGTGCGCACCCAGCAGGTCGCGGCGACCGTCGTGCCGGTGAACGAAGCGTTGGCCACGCTGGCCCGGGCCCGCACCGGCCCCGACATCCACCCTGCCACACGATTCTGGGGCGCGGTGGCTCTCGTGGCGCTCCAACTCGTCACGCGGGGGCGCGTGCTGCCCGGGGTGACGGCGGGCGAGCACGACTCCTGGCGCGCGGGGCCGCTGGACGCCGCCGACGTCCAGCGCGTACGCGACCTGGCCGACGCCATGCCCGCCACTGCCCGCGCCGTGCCCCTGCGAAACCCGCCGGACGGCGGGATCAGGCTGCCCGACGCCGAACCGCTCGTGCGCGCGTTCCTGGACGCGGTCGCCGACACCATGCCGCGCTCCCCCGGCGCCGTCAGGGCCACCGGCACCACCGCCTACGCCGCCATGAAGCCGGTCAAGGTGCCGCACCTGCGCGGATGGGCCGAGGAGGTGTCGGCCGGGCTCGACGCCGGTGTGCGCCTGTCGCTGCGGCTGGAGGCCGACGCCCCAGACGGCGATCTGGCCGGAGATCTGGCCGCCGCCGAGTTCCGCGCCGTCGTCCAGGTGCACAGCCTGGCCGACCCCTCGCTCGTCGTCGACGCCGCCGCCCTGTGGCAGGGCGGCGACCACGGCCTCGGCACCCGCGCCAGGATCGAGGCCACCCGGGCCGTCCGCGGCGCCGCCCGTGCCTGGCCCCGCCTCGAACGCCTGCTCGACAGCGCCGTCCCCGACGAGCTCGCCCTCTCCGACGGCGACGTCGACGACCTCCTCGCCGAGGCCGCGGATCGCCTGGCCGCCATCGGCGTCGAGGTGCACTGGCCCAAGTCCCTCGTACGCGGCCTGAGCGCCCGCGCCGTCATCGGCGAACACGACAGCGCGCCCTCCGACATGCCGTCGTTCCTCGGCGGCCACCAGCTGACCAGCTTCGACTGGCAGCTCGCCCTCGGCGGCGAACGCCTGACCCCCGCGGAGATGGACCGGCTCGCCGAGGCCCACCGCCCCGTCGTACGGCTGCGCGAGCAGTGGGTGCTCGTCGACCCCGACCTGGCCCGCAAGGCCCGCCGGCGCGACCTCAAACCCCTGACCGGGCTCGAAGCGCTCGGCGCCGCCCTGACCGGGACGGTCGAGCTCGACGGCGAGCAGATCGAGGCCGAGCCCACCGCCTGGCTGCGCGAGCTGCGCGAACGCCTCACCGAGCCCGCCGACGCCGGCCCGCCGCCCGGGCTGGCCGCCGCCCTGCGCGACTACCAGCTGGCCGGGCTGCGCTGGCTGGCCAGGATGACCTCGCTCGGCCTCGGCGGATGCCTGGCCGACGACATGGGCCTCGGCAAGACGATCACGGTGATCGCGCTGCACCTGCACCGGACCGGCACCGGTCCGACGCTCGTGGTGTGCCCGGCCTCGCTGCTGGGCAACTGGGAGCGGGAGATCACCAGGTTCGCGCCCGGCGTGCCCGTGCGCCGCTACCACGGCGCGGCGCGCGAGCTCGCCGACGAGGGGTTCGTGCTGACCACGTACGGCACCATGCGCCTCGACGCGGCCCGCCTGGCCGCCCACCCGTGGGGCCTGCTGGTGGCCGACGAGGCCCAGCACGTCAAGAACCCCGCATCCGGGACCGCCAGGGCCCTGCGGGAGATCCCCGCCGCCGCTCGCGTCGCGCTGACCGGCACGCCCGTGGAGAACAACCTGTCGGAGTTGTGGGCCATCCTCGACTGGACCACGCCGGGACTGCTCGGCCCGCTGAGCAGGTTCAGGGCGCGATGGGCTAAACCCGTCGAGTCCGGCGACCGTCAGGCGGCCGAACGCCTGGCGCGGCTGGTCGGCCCGTTCCTGCTGCGCCGCCGCAAGAGCGACCCCGGCATCGCGCCCGAGCTGCCGCCCAAGACCGAGACCGATCGTCCCGTCGCGCTCACCACCGAGCAGGCCGGCCTGTACGAAGCCGCCGTGCGCGAGATCATGGCCCAGATCAGGGACGCCCAGGGCATGGCCAGGCGCGGCCTCGTCGTCAAGCTGCTCACCGGGCTCAAGCAGATCTGCAACCACCCCGCCCACTACCTGCACGAGGCCGAGCCGCGCCTGGCCGGCCGCTCCGGCAAGCTCGAACTGCTGGACGAGCTGGTCGACACCATCACGGCCGAGGACGGCGCGGTGCTGGTCTTCACCCAGTACGTCGCCATGGCCCGCCTCCTGGAACGCCACCTCACCGCCCGGGGCGTGAGCACCCAGCTGCTGCACGGCGGCACCCCCGTCGCTCGCCGCGAGGAGATGGTCCGCCGCTTCCAGGACGGCCGGGCGCCGGTGTTCCTGCTGTCGCTCAAGGCGGCCGGCACCGGCCTCAACCTGACCCGCGCCGACCACGTCATCCACTACGACCGCTGGTGGAACCCCGCCGTCGAGGACCAGGCCACCGACCGGGCCTACCGCATCGGCCAGACCCGTCCCGTCCAGGTGCACCGCCTGATCACCGAGGGCACGATCGAGGACCGCATCGCCGGCATGCTCGCCGCCAAACGTTCGCTCGCCGACGCCGTGCTCGCCTCCGGCGAGGCCGCCTTCACCGAACTGACCGACGCCGACCTCGCCGCCCTCGTGGAGCTGAGGTGAACGCCGCCCGCGGGTTCCCCGCCTTCGCCGCCCAACGCGCCGGCGCCCGCTTCGCCACCTCCTGGTGGGGCCGCGCCTGGGTCAAGGCCATGGAGGACACCTCCCTCGACCACGTCCTGCTGCGCAAGGGCCGCGCGTACGCCAAGACCGGGCAGCTCGGCCCCATCACCGTCAGCCCCGGCCGCATCGCCGCCGTCGCCGAGAACGAGTACGACACCGTCGTACGCGTCGAGCAGCTCACCGCCGCCGCATGGGAACGTTTCCTCGGCCAGGTGGCCGCCAAGGCCGGGCACATCGCCGCGCTCCTCGACCGCGACATGCCGCACGACCTGGTCGAGGCCGCCCAGGACGCCGCCGTGCCGCTGCTGCCCGCCGTCGGCGACCTGGAGCCCGAATGTTCCTGCCCCGACTGGGGCCACCCGTGCAAGCACGCCGCCGCCCTGTGCTACCAGGCCTCGTGGCTGCTGGACGCCGACCCGTTCGTGTTGCTGCTCATGCGCGGGCGCGGGCAGGACGAGCTGATCGAGGCGCTCCAGCAGCGCGACGCCCCCACCGGTCGGCCCGGCGGTGGCGCCGCGGGCGTGCCGGCCGCCGAGGCGTTCGCGCTGGGGACACCGCCGCTGCCCGGCCCGCCGCCGGACGACGTCGCCTTCACCCCGCCCGCACTGGAGCCCGGCCCCGGTGTGGACGTCGCCGCGCTGGGCGTGCTGGCCGCCTCCGCCGCCTCCCGTGCGCGCGAGCTGCTGCGCGGGCGGCTGCCCCTCCTCACCGAACACCAGGACCGCGTACGGCTGGCCGCCGAACACGACCTCGACCTCGGGCTCGAGGCCGCCGTCCAGGCCTGGAGGTACGGCGGCGCCGACGGCCTCGACGTGCTCGAAACCCCCTGGACGCCGCCCCGCCAGGACCTGGCCAGAGCGCGGGCCCGGCTGGAGGCCGGCTGGGAGGGCGCGGGCCTGCCGCGCGTCGAGGCGTGGCGCAACCGCTGGACGCTCGGCCCGCTGCAACTGCGCTACGGGCGCGACGGGCGGTGGTATGCCTTCACCGAACGCGACGGCGGCTGGTGGCCCGCCGGCCCGCCCGAACACGACCCGTCGGCCGCGGCCGGTCAGGCCGCCGCGGAGACACCCTGACCGATGAGCGCCGCCGGGCGGCGTTCACGCCAGGTTGAGCTGCCACGAGACGCCGAACCGGTCGTTGACCCAGCCGAACTTCGTGCTGAACCCGTACGAGCCCAGCGGCATCAGCTCTCCCCCGCCCTCGGCCAGCGCCGCGTACAGGCGGTCGAGCTCCTCCTCGGTGTCGCACCCGACGAACAGCGACATCGAGGGCGTGAAGTCGAAGTCGTGCGGCGTGGGGCTGTCCAGGCACATGTACTCCTGGCCGGCCAGCGCGAACGTGGCGTGCTTGACCGTGCCCTCCGCGCCCGGCTCACCAGGGCCGAAGCGCTCCAGGTGGATCACCTTGGCGTCGTCGAACAGCGACATGTAGAACGTCATCGCCTCCTCGGCCTCGCCGTTCTGGAACATGAGGAACGTGTGGATCTTCTGGGTCATGCGGGGGACTCCTCCTCGGGAGCGTAGAAGGCGGCGGTGGCGGCCACGGCCGCGGCGGCCTGGTCGGCCGGGGCGCCCGCGGCCTTGAACGCCTCCCCCCACGCCTGGCTGCTCGTGGTGATGAAGCTCCGGCCGTCGGCGGTCAGGTGGAAGGTCTCCTCGTCCACCTGGACGCCGCCCGACAGGTGCAGGCCCAGGCCCAGCAGCGACAGGTCCCAGCCCACGCCGGTCGCGCCGGGCCCGTACTGCGACCACATCTCGGCCGGCATCTCGGCGATGTGCTCGAGCTCGAACAGGGTCCCGCCGTCCTCGGCCGACAGACGCACCTCGACCTCGGAGAAGCCGGGGTTGGGGCCGAACAGCCAGGTGACCTTGAGCAGGCGCGGCGGCTCGCAGCGCAGGATCTCACCGCCGGCGTTGCCCTTGAGCTGGTACGTGCCCCCCACCCGGAAGTTGCCGGTGACCGGCAGGAACCAGCGGCTCAGCCGCTCGGGGTCGGTGCAGGCCTCCCAGACGTCCTCCACGCCCGCGTCGTAGTGGCGCCGCAGCGCGACGGTCTTGCGCTCGCCGTTGACCACCTCGCGGTGGGCTCGGTTGAGTTCGTCGATGAAGCTCATCAGGTGTCCTTCTTGTCGTCTTTGACGCGGCGTTCGCGCTTGCCCCGTGCCAGTTCGGTGGCCAGCGCGTCGAGCCGCTGGTTCCAGAAGCCGCGAAAGCGTTCCAGCCAGAGGTCGACCTCCTGCAGCGGCCCCGGCTCGACGGTGTAGAGCCGGCGGGTGCCCTGGGCGCGCACGCTGGCGAACCCGTTGTCGCGCAGCACCCGCAGGTGCTGGGAGACGGCTGGCTGGGAGATGCCGAACTCCTGCTGGATGACCGCGGTCACCTCTCCGGACCTGCGCTCGCCTTCGGCGAGCAGCTCCAGGATCCGGCGTCGCACCGGATCGCCGAGGACGTCGAATGCGTGCACGCCGCCCACTATTTCAGTCAGTGCTTATATAAGTCAACAAGGGGGTAATCAGTCGTCCAGCCCGCGCGCGATGAGCGCCTCCCCCAGCGCGTCGGCGTGCCGCAGCGAGCTCACCACCAGCGGCACGGCGAAGGCGCGCAGGCTGCGCTCGACCCCTCTGGCCCGCTGCGCCTCCCGCACGCGCACGGCCAGCGCCGCGATGACGGGCACACTGCGCACGGTCAGCGACAACAACAACGACAGCCGGAACGGATCGAGCCCGGCAAGCCGCGCCGGCCCCAGGCACCGTTCCAGCGCCGCCATCATGGCCGACGTGCGGGTGGTCAGCGTGACCAGCCCCGCCAGCGCGACGGCCAGCAGCACCCGCAGTGTCGTCACCGCCGCCCCCTCCGGACCGACGAACACCCACTGCAGCCCGAACAGCGCCACCACGAAATAACGCACCGGCCGCAGCTGCGCCCACGCAGCCGCCGGCCCCACCCGCGACACCACGTAGAGCCCGCCCACGACGGCCGCCGCGCCGCCCAGCGCCGCTGGCGAGGGCAGCAGCACCAGCACCGTGCAGCCCACGGCCAGCCCGGCCAGCTTCGCCCCGGCCGGCAGGCGGTGCAGCGGCGAGGAACCCGGCACGTAGGCGCCGGTCAGGTCGTTCACGCCATCATCTTCCTGTAGTGGCCGATGGACTCCTCCGGGCCGCCGTCGGCCACGATCCGGCCCTGGTCGAGCACCAGCACCCGGTCGAAGTCCGCCAGCAGCGGCAGGTCGTGGGTGACCGCCACCACCTGCTGCGGCAGCTCGCGCAGCACCTCGGCGACCTGACGGGAATGGCGCAGGTCCAGCAGCGTGGTCGGCTCGTCCATCACCAGGATGTCCGGCTGCAGCACCATCACCGAGCACAAGGCGAGCAACTGCTTCTGCCCGCCTGACAGATGGTGCGCGGGGTGGTCGGCGTGCCCGCCCAGCCCGTACGCGGCCAGCGCCTCGTGCACCCGCCGCGCCACCTCCTCACGCTCCAAACCCTTGCGGCGCAGGGAGAAGGCGACGTCCTCTGCCACCGTCGGCATCACGATCTGCGCGTCGGGATCGGTGAACAGGAACCCGACCCCGCGCCGGACCTTCGCGGCCTGCCGGCGGGTGTCGAGGCCGAGCACGGTGACGCTGCCCGAGGTGGGCAGGGCCAGGCCGTTGATCAGCCGGGCCAGCGTGCTCTTGCCCGAGCCGTTGGCGCCGACCACGCCGACGCGCCGCTCGGGAAGGCGGGCGGTGACGCCGCGCAGCACGTCACGGCCGCCCAGCCGGACGTGCACGTCCGCGAATTCGATCACCTCACACCACCTCGAACAGCGCGGCCACGCCCAGGCCACCGCCGACCGCGGCCGTCGCCAGGCCGAGCGTGCCCGGCGGGGCGCCGGCGCGGACGAGCCGGGTGAACAGCCTGGCCACCACGACCGCCCCGGTGGCGCCCCACGGATGCCCCAGCGCCAGCGCGCCCCCGTCCGGGCACACCCGTTCCGCGTCGGCCCCGAGCGGGTCGAGCCCCAGCGCGTCGGTGACGGCCAGCACCTGCGCCGCGAACGCCTCCACGATCTCCACCGCCGCCACCCGTTCCAGCTCGACCCCCGCACGCGCGAGCACCCGCCGCACGGCGGGCACCGGCCCCCACCCGGGCAGCCCGGGATCACACCCGACGACGGACCCGGCCACCAGCCGCATCCCCGGCAGGCCGGCGCGCAGGTGGTCGGGCACGATGGCCACGGCCGCCGCGCCATCGCTCACCGGGGACGCGTTACCGGCCGTCACTGTACCCTCGGCGACGAACGCCGCGGGCAGCCGGGCCAGCGACGACGCCCGCAGCGGCCGCGGCCGCTCATCGTCGGCCCGCCCGCCGACCGGCACGATCTCCTCCTTGAAACGCCCCGCCTCGCGGGCGGCCAGCGCCGCCGCGTGGCTACGGCAGGCGTAGGCGTCCTGGCGCTCCCTGCTGACGCCGCACGAGGTCGCCAGCGCCTCCGCGGCCGGGCCCATGTCCGGGTCGGTGTGGCCGCCGGGAGTGAAAGGCGCCCTGGCGTACGGCTCCGTCTCCCCCCGGCGGGTGCGCAGCGGCGCGGTCGACGCGCTCTCGGCGCCTCCGGCGATCACCAGGTCCATGTCCCCAGCGCGCACCGCCTGGGCGGCGAGCAGGATCGCGGCCAGGCCGCTGCCGCACTGCCGGTCGACCGTGACCCCCGGCACCGCGTGCCCGAGACCGGCGGCCAGCGCGGACACCCGCGCCACGTTGCCACCAGGGCCCATGCAGTTGCCCAGCACCACGTCGCCCACCCTGCCGCC
>NZ_SMKP01000127.1:0-30925 GCF_004349015.1 Nonomuraea diastatica | reverse complement strand
GCCCGACGCCCACCCCAGAAGAGACGTCAATGGAGCCCACGGCGTGCCCGCTGGAGGAGTGCCCGCCCGGCGACGTCGCGGACGAGACGCCCACCGGCGCCAGCAGCCCGCTCCTCGACGCCTCCATGCCGGCGCCCTGACGGTCCTCAGAGGCCCTACCAGCGCCCCGTACGCGTCATCAGCACGGCTGCCGCCGCCACGCCCGCCGTGGACGTACGCAGGACCGTGGGACCCAGCAGCACCGGCACGGCCTTCGCCGCGCGGAACCTGTCGAGCTCGTCAGCGGAGACGCCGCCCTCAGGCCCTACGACCACCACGATGTCGCCGCCCGACGGCAACTCCTCTCCTGACAGCGGCTCGGCCGCCTCCTCGTGCAGCACGAGCCCCAGCGCCGCCTCCGACAGCAGCCGCTCGACGTGCGAGGTGGAGGCGAGGTCGGCGACCTCGGGCAGACGGAACCTGCGGGCCTGCTTGCCCGCCTCACGAGCCGCGGACCGCCAGCGCCCCAGCGCCTTGGCGACCTTGTCGCCCTTCCACTGCGTGATGCTCCGGGCGGCAGACCACGGCACGATCACGTCGACGCCCGCCTCGGTCATCATCTCGACCGCCAGCTCGCCCCTGTCGCCCTTGGGCAGCCCCTGGACGACGACCAGCCGCCGGCGGGGCGGCTCGACGGTGTATCGGCCGATCACGTCGAGCCTGAGCGCGTCTTTCACCACCTCGCGTACGACGCACTCGGCGACGGAACCGGCGCCGTCGGTCAGATCGACCCGCTCGCCGGCCCGCAGGCGCCTGGCAGAGGCCGCGTGGCGCCCCTCTGGGCCGTCGAGCGTCAGCTCCGTGCCGTCCAGCTTCCGCGACAGGAACACGGGGACGGTCACGTCACCTGCCGTTGAAGGCGTCGCGCAGCCGGGAGAAGAAGCTCTGCTGCCCCGGGGCGAACTTGCCAGGGGGCCGCTCCTCGCCGCGCTGCCTGGACAGCTCGCGCAGCAGCTCCTCCTGCGCCGTGTCGAGGCGGGTCGGCGTCTCGACGTTGACGTGGATCAGCAGGTCGCCCCTGCCGGACTCGTTGAGCCGCTGCACGCCGCGCCCGTACATCGTGATGACCTGGCCTGACTGGGTGCCCGGGCGGACGTCGACCTCCTCGGCGCCGTCGAGCGTTTCCACCGTCAGCACCGTGCCCAGAGCGGCAGCCGTCATCGGGATCTGCACGGTGCAGTGGAGGTCGTCGCCGCGCCGTTCGAAGATCTCGTGAGGCCGCTCGACGATCTCGAGGAACAGGTCTCCCGGCGGGCCGCCTCCGGGACCGACCTCGCCCTCGCCGGCGAGCTGGATGTGGGTGCCGTCCTCGACGCCCGCCGGGATGCGCACCTTGATCGTCCGCCGGGTGCGCACCCGGCCGTCGCCCGAGCACTCCTGGCAGGGGTTGCGGATGATGGTGCCGAACCCGCCGCACTGCGGGCACGGCCGCGAGGTCATGACCTGGCCCAGGAACGAGCGGGTGACCTGGGAGATCTCGCCGCGCCCGTTGCACATGTCACACGTGTCGGGGTGGGTGCCGGCCGCCGCGCCCGCGCCCTGGCAGACCTCGCAGATCACGGCCGTGTCGACGACCAGCTCGCGGGTGGTGCCGAACGCGGTCTCGCGCAGGTCGAGCTCGACCCTGATGGTGGCGTTACGGCCCCTGCGGGCACGCGAACGAGGGCCCCTGGCACCGGCCGCGGTGCCGAAGAAGGCGTCCATGATGTCGCTGAAGGGGAAGCCCGCGCCGAACCCGCCGGCACCGGCGCCCGCACCCGCTCCGGCGCCGGCGAAGGGGTCGCCGCCCAGGTCGTACATCTGGCGCTTGCTCGGGTCGGACAGGACCTCGTAGGCCTGCGTGATCTCCTTGAACCTGTCCTGAGTCTCAGGATCAGGGTTCATGTCAGGATGCAGCTCGCGGGCGAGCCGGCGGTAGGCCTTCTTGATCTCGTCCTGACTGGCGTCAGGGCGCACCCCGAGGGTGGCGTAGTAGTCGCTGTTTGCCACTTATCGACCTCTTATGATGCAGCCAGGATCTGGCTGACGTAGCGTGCCACCGCGCGCACGGCGCCCATCGTCACTGGATAATCCATCCTCGTGGGTCCCAGCACCCCGAGCCGGGCCAGTTGGTTGTCGCCAGAACCGTATCCGGTCGCGACGATGGATGTGCCCCGCAGGTAGGGGTTTTCCGAGCCGATGCGCACGGTGAGCGCGGACGGGGTGTCGGAGGTGGTCTCGCCGAGCAGCCGCATGAGCACCACCTGCTCTTCCAGTGCCTCCAGCACGTCGCGGAGGCCGGTGGAGAAGTCGGCGCCGGCGAGGTTGGCCGCCCCGGCGAACACGATCTTCTCGTCGTGCCGCTCCACCAGGGTCTCGAGCAGCACCGACAGGATCGTCGCCACGACGGCCCGGTCTTCGGCGGGCAACCGCTCAGGCAGGTCGGCCACCAGGTCGGGCACGCTGCTCAGGCCGCAGCCGTCGAGGCAGGAGTTGAGCACGGCGCGCAGATGCGCGATGCGCGCCTCCTCCACCACCTCGGGCAGTTCGATCACACGCTGCTCGACGCGGCCGGTGTTGGTGATCAGCACGAGCATGACCCGCCGGTCGTTCAGCTGGACGAGCTCGACGTGCCGCACCGTCGAACGGGTCAGCGTCGGGTATTGCACCACCGCCACCTGCCTGGTCAGCTGCGCGAGCAGGCGAACCGTGCGGGTCACCACGTCGTCGAGGTCGACCGCGCCGGCCAGGAACGTCTCGATCGCCCGGCGCTCGGCCCCCGACAGCGGCTTGACCTGCGAGAGCCGATCGACGAAAAGGCGGTAGCCCTTGTCCGTCGGCACCCGGCCCGCGCTGGTGTGCGGCTGCGTGATGTATCCCTCCTCCTCCAGCGCAGCCATGTCGTTCCTGACCGTCGCCGGGGAGACCTTCAGATTGTGGCGGTCGGCCAGCGCCTTGGAGCCCACCGGTTCGTGGGTTGACACGTAGTCTTCGACAATGGCGCGGAGCACCGCCAGCTTCCGTTCGTCAAGCACGCGCTCACCTCCTGCCCTCTTGCCATGGGGAAAACACAGGCTCTAGCACTCTGTGTTCCCGAGTGCCAAGTGTACGGCTCTCGCCCACAAGGTGCGATAACACCGTGTCCCGTCCTGCTTCTAGCTTCCAGGAAGGGACAGGCCTCACACTTGCGCACATGACCGACGATTCCCAGCCCCCGTCGTCCAACCAGCCGCCAGGGCAGGATCCCGACCCAGGTCAACCCCAACCTCCACAGAACGGCCAGCAACCCGGCTCCCACCCGGGCTACACCCCTCAACCAGGCTCCCAACCCGGCTACGGCCCCCAGCCGACCTCCCAGCCCGGTTACGAGCCTCAAGCGGATTCACAGCCCGGCTACAGCCCGCCGCCGCAGTTCGGGCATCCATCGCCACCATATGATCAGCCCTCCGGCTACGGTCAGCCTTCGCCGTACGGGCAAGCGCCGTACGGCGGCCAGCCCGGGCCGTACGGGCAACCGCCCCAGTACGGCCGGCAGCCCCCGTTCGGCCCCCCGCCACAGTACGGGCCTCATGGTGGGCAGCCCCAGCTCCCGCCACGCATCGACCCGAAGGCCGTGACGCCGCCCCTGTGGTGGCTCGGAGCCGTCTGGGGCGTGGCCGCCGTGTGCCTGATCATCGCCGCCGTCATGTTCGGCGGCGGGACCGACGCGTCCGGCCTGGCGCCGGCCAGGACGTTCGCGTCCGGCGAAAGCGTCACGGTGCCGATCGATCCCGCGGACAAACCGGCCGTCTACATCGCCAGCGACACGGCCGTCAACTACGCGTGCGAGATCTCCGGCGGCCCAGGACCGGCCAAGCTCGCCAAGACCGCGGGCATCCCGAAGGTCACGGAGGGCGGCACGGTCTGGCAGCAGTTCCTCGTCATCAACGCGCCCGACAGGGGCGACTACCAGCTGACCTGCACCCACCAGGAGCAGGCCGCCGTACGCTACGGCATCGGGAGGGACGCCTCCTCCACTGGCGGCGGGACGACCACCCCGTTGCTGATCGGCGGCGCGGGGCTGCTCGCCGCGATCATCGGCACGGTCGTCGTCCTGGCAGGCCGGGGTGCGTCGCGCAAGCGCCTTGCGGTCGGCGGGTGATTTGCTACCGTCCCCGTGTGTACGAGGGCGATGTACTGGCGGGGAATTGGCGTCGGCCGGGCAAGGGCAAGATCCCGAAAGTGCCCGCCGAGCTGGAGCTCGTCGTGGAAGACGCCGACAGCGGCTTCTGCGGCGCGGTGGTGGCCTGTGACAAGGAGGCCGTCACGCTCGAAGACCGGTTCGGGAAACGCCGGTTGTTCCCGCTCGCGCCCGCCGCGTTCCTGCTGGAGGGCAAGCCCGTGACACTCGTACGCCCGGAGGCGGCCCCCACGGGCCCCAGGCGCAGCGCGTCGGGCTCGATCGCCGTCCAAGGGCTGCGGGCCAGGGTGGCCAGGGAGAGCCGGATCTACGTGGAGGGCGTGCACGACGCCGCCCTCGTGGAGAAGATCTGGGGTCACGACCTGCGGGTCGAAGGGGTCGTGGTCGAATATCTGGAGGGCGTGGACGACCTTCCCGCCATCGTGGCGGAGTTCGGTCCCGAGCCTGGCCGCCGTCTCGGAGTGCTGGTCGACCATCTCGTGCCCGGCTCCAAGGAGAGCCGGATCGCCGCCGAGATCACCTCGCCGGACGTGCTCGTCGTGGGGCACCCCTACGTCGACATCTGGCAGGCGGTCAAACCGTCCGTGCTGCGCATCCCCGGCTGGCCCGACGTGCCGCGCGGGGTGCCGTGGAAGGAAGGCGTGATCGCGGCTCTGGGCTGGCGCATGGAGCCCGCGCAGGCATGGCGGCGCATCCTCGGCGCCGTCTCGACCTACACCGACCTGGAGCCGGAGCTGCTCGGCCGGGTCGAAGAACTGATCGACTTCGTGACGGAGGCACCATGAGCCAGGATTCCCAGCCGCCGCCTGACGACGAACGCACCCGCAAGGTGTCCGCGTCAGACCTCCAGCCGGGCCACGGCTCCGGCCCTCAGTCCCCGGCCCCCGGCGACGACCCGGGCTACGGCGGCCAACCGTACTCCCAACCCGGCTACGCCTCTCAGCCGGGCTCCCAGCCCGCATACGGCGACCAACCCGGATACGCCCAGCAACCCGGCTCCCAGCCCGGCTACGGCGCACAACCGGGCTACACCGGCCAGCCCGGGTATACCGGCCAGCCCGGCTACGGCGGCCAGCCCGGGTACGGCCCGCAACCCGGGTCCGAGCCCGCATACGGCGAGCAGCCCTACGGCCGGATGCCCGACTCCGAGCCCATCTACGGACCTCAGCCGCCCGGCTACGGCGGCCAGCCCGGCCATGGTGGGCAACCAGGCCATGGCGGGCGGTCAAGCTACGGCGGGCAACCCGGCTACGGGCAACCCGGCCACGGTCCGCCTCCCGGTTACGCGGCACCGCCCGGTCATGGCCAGGCTCCGGGCTACGGCGCTCCCCCGCCCGGCTACGCCCCTCCGCCCGGCCACGGCTACCCCGGCGGCCCGGGCGAGCCGTACATACCCGGACGTTTCGGCCCTCGCCCGGGCACCGACGACACCTCGCTGGCGATGATCGCGCACCTTCTGGGCCTGCTGGCCTCCTGGATCGGTCCGCTGGTCATCTACCTCATGAAGAAGGATGAGTCGCCCTACGTACGGGACCAGGCGGCCGAGGCGCTCAACTTCCAGATCACGATGTTCATCGGCTATCTCATCTCGAGCATCCTGATGATCGTCTTCGTCGGCATCCTGTTGTTGCCGGTGGTCTGGATCGTGTCGTTGATCTTCCACATCCAGGCGGCCATGGCCACGAACAAGGGGCAGATGTACCGCTATCCGTTCGCCATCCGCATGATCACTTAGACGAGCAGATCCCTGATGAGGGCGTCGGCCAGCAGCCGCCCCTGGAGCGTGAGCACCATCAGCCCCGACCTGAACGGCCCGGGCTCGAGCAGCCCCCGCGCCAGCGCGCTCGCCACAACGGGACGCGCGGCGGGCGCGACCTCGGCGAGCGGGTAGCCGGACGCCAGCCGCAGCTCCAGCATCAGGCGTTCGGCGTCGCGGTCGCCGGTGTCCAGCACCTCGCGGGCGTGCGCGGGCGAGGCGCCGCCGGCCAGCCGCCGGGCGTAGGCGGCCGGGTGTTTGACGTTCCACCAGCGGGTGCCGCCGACGTGGCTGTGCGCGCCAGGACCGGCGGCCCACCAGTCGCCGCCGGTCCAGTAGAGCAGGTTGTGCCGGCAGCGCGCCGCGTCGGAGGTGGCCCAGTTGGACACCTCGTACCAGCGGAAGCCCGCCTGCGACAGCAGCTCGTCGGCGATCAGGTAGCGGTCGGCGGCCACGTCGTCGTCGGGCATCGGCAGCTCGCCCCGCCGGATCCTGGCCGCCAGCCTGGTGCCGTCCTCGACGATCAGCGAGTATGCCGACACGTGGTCGGGCCCGGCCTCGATCGCCGCGTCCAGCGAGGCCCTCCAGTCGTCGTCGGACTCGCCGGGCGTGCTGTAGATCAGGTCGAGGTTGACGTGCTCGAACCCGGCCGCCCGAGCCTCCCGCACGGCCGCGGCGGCCCGCCCCGGCGTGTGCCCGCGGTCGAGCACCTGGAGCACGTGCTTGCGGACGCTCTGCATGCCGAAGCTGACTCGGTTGAACCCACCCTGTCGGAGCTTGTCGAGGGAGGACGGGTCGACGGACTCCGGGTTGGCCTCGGTCGTCACCTCTGCCCCAGGCCGCAACCCGAACTCCGAGCCGATCGCGCCCAGGATCCTGGCCAGGTCTTCCGGAGGCAGCAGAGTCGGGGTGCCCCCGCCGAAGAACACCGTCTCCACCGGCAGCTCGGCCGTGCCGAGGACGCGGCGCGCGAGCCGGATCTCCTCGACGACCGTGTCGGCGTAGTCGCGGTGGGAGGCGCCGGGGCCGAGCTCGGCGGCGGTGTAGGTGTTGAAGTCGCAGTAGCCGCAGCGCGTGACGCAGAACGGCACGTGCACGTAGAAGCCGAACGGACGCTCGCCGAGCCCGCTCAGGGCGCTCGCGGGCAGCTCGCCCGTGGCGGGCGCGGGATCGCCGTCAGGCGGGGTGGATGGCACGCCTTCCAGTCTGCCCGCCTCCCGGGAGTGCTCCGGTTTCGGACGTTGCCGGAGGGCTTGTCGCGACGTTTCCCCGAATCCTGGACGCCCATCCAGATGGCAGCATCATCTGGATTGTGAGAGCATCCAACCCATGTCCTGGCGGAAAAAGGCGAGAGAGATACGGCCGGCGCGGATCCAGAAGGCGCGCGGACGCGCGTCGGCGGCGAGGCGGGAGTTCATGGAGCAGAGCTCACAGGCGGAGATACGGGGCGCGGTGGACGACGGAGCCGTGACGGCAGTCGCCACCGCGCACGCCGCGCGGTCACGAAGAGCGGCGCCATGAGCCGGCCCGCGCCTCGCCGCACCGGCACCGGGCTGCTGGTGCTCCATGCACTGCGCTGTGGCGGCCATGCCGGCCTCACCCGTGTGGCTGCGGCCACGGGCATGGACGAGTCCGAGGTCGAG
Organism: Nonomuraea diastatica; assembly: GCF_004349015.1. Lineage (NCBI taxonomy): Bacteria > Bacillati > Actinomycetota > Actinomycetes > Streptosporangiales > Streptosporangiaceae > Nonomuraea > Nonomuraea diastatica. Next base: position 23,328 of record NZ_SMKP01000127.1, on the reverse strand, counting down.
TCCGAGCTGATCGACCTCGCGGTCGCCGGCCTCGTCACGCATCTGGGCGGCGGGTTCGACGTGTGGGGCCTGACGGATGCCGGCCGGGTCACGGATGCCGAGTGGATCACCGATGAGCTCGAAGCAGGTGGCGCGCGTCCCGCTGTCACCGCGGCCTACCAACGCTTTCTCGTGCTCAACCCGGAACTGCTCGATCTCTGCACGGCCTGGCAGCTGAGGCCCGTCGACGGCGTCATGACCGTCAACGACCACAGCGACCCTTCGTACGACACTCGCGTCCTCGGCCGATTCTCCGCCCTGGACTGGCGGGCCGCGGTCGTCTGCGACGAACTGGCCGCGGCGTTGCCGCGCTTCGGCCGCTACCGAACCCGCCTGACCGAAGCCCTCGACCGGGCGAACTCGGGCGAGCTGGCGTATGTGGCCGACCACGTCTCCGCCTCCTACCACACCGTGTGGGCCCAGCTCCACGAAGACCTGCTCGCGACGCTCGGGATCACCCGGTGAGGTGGATTCGGCCGCTCTCCGCGCGGGCCGGGGAGCCTGCGGAGGTTCTGGGAGCCAAAGCACACGGCCTCGTGGTCCTGCACCGTCTGGGGTTGCCGGTGCCCGCCGGGTTCGTCGTCACCGTCGAGGCCTGCCGGGCGTTCATGCGTGAGGGCCGTCTTCCCGCCGGACTGGACGAGGAGCTCGCGATCGCCATGACCGGCCTGGAGGCCGCGACGGGACGCCGGTTCGGCGGAGCTCAGGCGCCGTTGGCCGTGTCGGTACGCTCCGGGGCGAGCGTGTCGATGCCCGGCATGATGAACACCATCCTGAACCTCGGCCTCACGACCGAAGCGTCAGCGGGATTGGCCGCCGAGACCGGCGACGCGCGGTTCGCGCTGAACGCGCGGCTGCGGTTCGTGTCGAGCTTCGCGTCCGCGATCACGAACACCGATGTCAGGGGAGTGACCACCGAACCCGGCGAAGCCCTGGGGCGAGAGACAGGCGACGGGGACGCACAGCTGATCGAAGCGGTCGAGAAGCTCGTCCGGCAACGAGGCGGCCGGCCGCTCCCGGACGACGCTGCCCAGCAGCTGGAGCTGGCGATCGAGACCGTCTTCTCGTCATGGGACGCACCGCGCGCGCGTACGTACCGCGAACTGCATGACATTCCGCACGATCTCGGCACAGCTGTGATCGTGCAGGCGATGGTGTTCGGGAACCGCGACGACCACAGCGGCACCGGAGTCGCCTTCAGCCGTGACCCCAACACCGGGGAGAACGTCCCGTACGGCGACGTCCTGTTCGGGCACCAAGGCGAAGACGTCGTCTCAGGCCGATCGGCGGCCCATCCCCTGCACGAACTCGCCGGCCGGGAACCGGCCGTGTGGACCGCCCTGATCGACGCCCTGCGCCGGGTCGAGGACCATTACCGCGATGCGTGCTATGTCGAGTTCACCTTCCAGGCCGGCGAGTTGTGGTTGTTGCAGGTCCGGCCCGGCCGGTTCGCCGGAGGCGCCGCCGTTCGCGTCGCGACGGAACTCGCCGACGCGCGCCTGATCACACGGCACGAAGCGCTTCTCAGGGTCTCGCCACACCATCTCCGGCACGTCCGCACGCCCCGCATAGCGGCATCGGCGAAGGCTGACGTCGTGGCCCGGGGAGTGGGGGCCTGCCCCGGCGTCGCGGCCGGCAAGGTGGCGACCACGACCGAAGCGGCGGTGCGCATGGCCGCCGACGGCCCGGTCATCCTGGTGCGCCCGGAGACCTCCCCGCATGACATGCGCGGCCTGGCCGCCGCCACGGGCATCGTCACCGCGCGCGGCGGGCCGGCCAGCCACGCGGCGGTCGTCGCACGGGCGATGGGAAAACCCGCCGTCGTCGGTGTCGGCGGCCTCATCGTCGATGTCGCCGCCGCCTCATGGAGAGCCGATGGGCGCACCGTCAGCGAAGGCACCCTCGTCACCATCGACGGGACCAGCGGCGAGGTCGCCCTCGGCAGCCCACCCGTCTCCACGGACGCGGCCGGCGCCCACCTGCGCCGGCTCCTCGCCTGGGCAGACGACGTGTCGGGCGACCACTCCGAGCGCGAGGAGGCCGAGCGCCTCAGCGCCGCCCACGCCGCACTCCGTCACGACTAGGGTGCCGGCCCGAGTCACGTCATCCCATGGCGGGAGCTCTCATCCATGGCGGGACCTGCGGGAGACGTCCGGCATTGCCGTGCGGCTTTCCCGCACTCCGCCTCTCACGGCCGGACGCTCGGCCCGAACCCGGTCCAGCGCAGGTCAGCAGGAAGGTGGCCCATGTCGTTGTAGAGCAGCACGGCCGGCGCCGCACCGTCGTAATAGTCGATCGCGGTCAGCGCCGTGTTGCCGCAGCCCAATCCCAGCCACCGCGCCGGCGGCGCGTCGAGGGCCTGCCGCACCAGCCAGGCAACCTGGTAGGCATGCGTGACCAGGACCTCGTGGATCTCGGTCTCGGCAGGGCGCGCGAACCGATCGATCAGGGCATCCGCGAGTCTCGCGCCCGCGGCCGCCTCCGCGGCGTCGTAGCCGTCGAAGAATCCCGCCCACGCCGGCGGTATCTCATCCGGCACGTGTGGCACATGGTCGACCAGCTCGGCCGCTTCCCGCACATGAGCCTCCGGCAGATGCCCGCCGATGATCTCCGCTGAGCGCACGGCCCGGGGCAGAGGCGAATGCCACACCGCACCGACCGGCAAGCGGGCGAGCCGATCCGCCACCAGGTGCGACTGCCGCTCCCCCACGTCGGTCAGCCGGCCGAACGGGTCGGCTGCGCCGTGTCTCACCACGTACAGGTGCCGAGTCGCCATCATGAATCCTTTCAGATGTTCTCAACATTCTGATGTCATGAACATCTTAGACCGTCAGCGGCCGCCCTCCGGAACGTCCCGGTTGAGCTGCGACTCCGCGTCGAACCCCGCCAGCTGTAACAACGTTTCCAGCGCCGCCTGCCTGGCCTCCTCGACCGAGTCACCCCGCCCCCCGAAGCACTCGGCCGCCACGTCGAGCACCGCCGTCAACACGGCCGCGTCGGGGTAGGGCACATCGACGAGCACCGTGCCGTCATCTCCTTCCTCCCCCGGCGAGCCCAGATGGTGCCGCAGCAACCGCCGGGCCTCCTCAGCCACGGCGACCCCCAGCACCGCAGCACGCTCGAACCGCTCAGAAGCGATCACGTCACCCTCCTATCGCACAGGTGTTCGGTAGAGAAGGTAGAGGGCGGCACCGACAGAATCCCTTACGCCCACGGCGATCGCCGCACTGCCGACGGCGATCGCGGCCTCCTCGCGCACACGGCGATGGCCCTCGTTCCGCGCAACCTGCGCCATTGGCTACACTCGTACGGTGTACGAGTCGATCATCGAAGTGACAGGCCTCGCGGTCGAGCTGGGCGCCAATCCCGTGCTGCAGGACCTGCGGCTGACCGTGGCACCGGGCGAGATCGTGGCAGTGGTCGGCCCCAACGGGTGTGGCAAGTCGACGCTGCTCCGCTGCCTGGCCGGCCTCCAGCCCGCCACGTCCGGCGAGGTCCGGGTGTTCGGGGAGCCGCCAGCCGACGACGCGCGTTTCTGGGCCCGGGTCGCGCTGCTGGGCGACGAGCCGGCCTGGTATCCGGGGCTCACCGCTCGCGAGCACCTGGAGCTGATGGTCGCTGTGCACACCACGCCCCGCATGACCGTGGACGCGGCGCTCGACGTGTTCGCCCTGGCCGAGCGGGACGACGCGGCCCCGCTGAACCTGTCCACCGGCCAGCGCCAGCGCCTCTGCCTGGCCGCCACTCTGCTCAGGCCGAGCACACTGCTCCTGCTCGACGAGCCGGAACGCGGGCTCGATTCCGCCTTCCGTTCGCGCCTGGCCGGGCTGCTCGACGACTACGCGGCCGAGGGCGGCACCGTCGTCATGGCCACGCATGACGACGGCCTGGCCTCCCACGCCCGCCTGGTCTCCCCGTCAGGAGTCACCGCATGACAGGCCCGCACCCGCCCCGGATGCCCGGGGCCGAGACCGGCGTGCGGTCGGTACGCGCCTACCTGCGCTCGCGCGGCCGTGCCCCCGTGAGCCTGGCCGACCGCTACGTCACCGTGTTCGGGCTGGCGGTGCTGGTCGCCGTGGCCGGTCAGCCCATCTCCACCGTGGTCGGCGGTTTGGCCGGATCCGCCGAGCCCGGGCGTATGGGGGCGGGCGTGGCACTGGTGGCACTGGCCATGGCCGGTTTCCTGGCCGCCGCGAGGACGGCGGGGCCGGTGCTGCTGCCCGCCCCCGACGCGACCTGGTTGCTGCTCTCCCCGCTGAACCGGCGGCATCTGCTCGGCCGCACGGCGCGGACGCTCACCACGGTGGCGGTCGTGGCCGGTCTCCTGCTGGGCCTTGGCGCGCTGGCGGTGCTGGGCGCGCCCGACCAGCTCGTGTGGCGGCTACTCGCCGCACTGGCGCTCGGCGTCTCGGCGGCCGTGGGCGGGATGGCGCTGGCGGTGCTCGGCCAGGCCTCCCAGTCCTGGCAGGTCTGGCTGACCGCCGCGATCGCCGCGCTGGTGGTACTGGCCGTGGTGGCCATGAGCGGTCAGCTGCGTTCGGCGCCGGCGGTCGCGGCGGGCGCGCCGCTGCCCGCGCTCGCGGCCGCCGTCGCGGGCAGCGCCGTGCTCTCCGGGCTGCTGGCGGGGCGGGCGTGGGCGGCGCTCGGCCGGATCCCCGCCCGCACCCTGGTCGGCGCCTCCACCCGGGCGGGCCATGTGGCCAACGCGACCACGACACTCGACCCCGGCGCGCTCACCTGGATCGCCGACGACAACCACTGGCGGGCCAGGAAACTCCGCTCGCGCCGCTGGCCGTCGTTGCCCGCGCCACTCGCTCTGGCCTGGCATGACTGGCTCCGCCTGGCCCGCAGGCCCCGGCGGCTGGCGACCATGACGGCGACGGCCGCGCTGCCCGCCGTGCTGGCCCAGGCGGGCGTCCCGCATTTCACGCTCTGGGCGGCCGTGCTGGCGGGGGCGCTGGCCGTGGCCTGCACCGGCGTGTCCGGGGCGCGCAGGGACAACGACAACCCGGCCATGGCCCGGCTGATCGGGGTGGGCCGTCGCCCGGCGCTGGCGGGCCGTGCCGTGCTTCCCATGGTGCTGAGCGGCGCCTGGACGGCCCTGGCACTGGCCGGGCCGGCCCTGATCGCAGGCGGCATCCCTGGAGCGGAGACCGTGGCCGGCGGGGTGTGGCCAGGGGAGGCCGTGGCCGGCGGGGCGTGGTCAGGAGCCTGGTGGGTGCTCGGGCCGCTGGCGGCTCCCGCGCTTGCGGCCGGCGCGCTGCGGATGGCCAGGCGCAGCCCCGTCGATCACTCCATGCCGGTGCTCGACACCCCGGGCGGCGCGATTCCGACCGGGCCGCTGATCTGGGCGGCCACGGGTGCGGACCTGGCCGTGCTGGGATGCCTGCCCGCCCTGTCGGCGCCGCTGGTTCCCGCGAACGGTCTGGGCGCCCTGCTCGCGGCCCAGGGCGTGGTAAGCGCGCTGGTCCTGGCGGGTTACGTGCTGCGCGCCGGCACGCGCCAGGCAGGTTGATCCCTCCGGTGCTCAGGCGACGTACACGTCGCTCGGCACGCCCCCGTACGGGATCGTGCGGTCCTTGTGCATGCCCGCCTTCTCGGCCACCTTCCGCGACGGCTCGTTGACCTCGCGGATCACCGCCACGACCGGGCCGCCCAAACCCTCTCCTACCCGTAGCGCCGCCTTGGCCAGCTCCAGCGCGTATCCCTGCCCCCAAGCCGACGGCCGGAAGCGGTAGTACAGGTTGAGCACCTCTTCCTGGTCCACGACCGCGCGGCGCAGGCCGCCGAAGCCGAGCACATGCGACTCGCCCGTGCGGCGCACCGCCCAGTAGCCGAGCCCCCGCTCCTCCCAGTCGGCCAGCCACAGGTCCAGCATGGCGCGGCTGGATTCCACGTCGGTCACGGGACCGTCGGGGTGGTAGACGCTCGTTCGCGGATCGGAGTGGATCTCGTGCACGGCGTCGAGATCGTCGGCGGTGACACGAGAGAGGACCAATCGTGCCGTCCGTACCACTTCCATCCTTTTAGCGTAGTCTGTACAATCGCTCAGCAATTGATATCGATCGATGGGCGATGTGGTGGACATACCGAAGCTCCAATCCTCGTTGCGGCTCATCGCCCGCGGGCTGGAAGAGCTGGCCACCGCGCTGGGCGAGCCGGAGTCGAGCGAGGACGAGCGCACGGCGCGCGTCATCGAGGAGTGGGGGCGGCGCGGGCTCACCCAGAAGGAGGCGTCGGCGCTGTTCCAGCGGCACGGGTTCGCCCCGCAGACGACGGGCGGGTGGGCGCGCGGCGACTGGGTGGAGATCGGCGACGACGGCCTGCGCTATCTCACCGCCCGATCACACGCCTGGCTGGAGGAGCGATCATGACCTTTTCCGTGCGCATCGCCGTGCGCGCCTACGAGCTCGACGGGCAGGGCCACGTCAACAACGCGGTCTATTTCCAGTACGGTGACCACGCCCGCTGGGAGTGCCTGCGCGAGGCCGGCATCGCGGCCGACGAGCTGTGGGACAGAGGCGTCGGCCCCGTGACCCTGGAGACCACCATCCGCTATCACCGCGAGCTGCGCGCCGGCGACGAGGTCGAGGTGACGTGTGCGTTCGAGTGGGGCGAGGGGAAGACGTTCCGGGTCAGGCAGGAGTTCAGGAAGCCGGACGGTGAGCTGGCGGCGGAGATGACCGGCGTCGGCGGGCTCATGGATCTCCAGGCTCGCCGCCTGCTCGACGACCCGAAGACCCGCTGGCGCGCGCTCGCGCGGACGCCGGACGTGCTCGGGTTGTAGGTCTCGGGTTGCGGGGCCGCGGGGGGCCTACTTCTTGGCCTTGTCGGCGCTGGAGTCGGTGGACAGCGCGGCGACGAAGGCCTCCTGCGGCACCTCGACGCGGCCGACCATCTTCATCCGCTTCTTGCCTTCCTTCTGCTTCTCCAGCAGCTTGCGCTTACGGGAGATGTCGCCGCCGTAGCACTTGGCCAGGACGTCCTTGCGGATGGCGCGGATGTTCTCGCGGGCGATGACCCTGGCTCCGATGGCGGCCTGGATCGGCACCTCGAACTGCTGCCTCGGGATCAGCTCGCGCAGCTTCTTCGCCATGTCGACGCCGTAGGCGTAGGCCTTCTCCTTGTGGACGATCGCGCTGAAGGCGTCGACCGGCTCGCCCTGCAGCAGGATGTCGACCTTGACCAGCTCGGACTCCTGCTCGCCCGCGGGCTCGTAGTCGAGTGAGGCGTAGCCGCGGGTGCGCGACTTCAGCTGGTCGAAGAAGTCGAAGATGATCTCGGCCAGCGGAAGCGTGTAGCGGATCTCGACCCGGTCTTCCGACAGGTAGTCCATGCCGAGCAGCTGACCGCGCCGCCCCTGGCAGATCTCCATGATCGCGCCGATGAACTCGGCCGGCGCCAGGAGCGTGGACTTGGTGACCGGCTCGAAGACCTGCGCGATCTTCCCCCCGGTGGGGAACTCCGACGGGTTGGTGACCGTGAGCTCCTTGCCGTCCTCCATGACCACGCGGTAGACCACGTTGGGCGCCGTGGAGATCAGCGACAGCCCGAACTCGCGCTCCAGCCGCTCGCGGACGATCTCCATGTGCAGCAGCCCGAGGAACCCGACGCGGAAACCGAAGCCGAGCGCGGCTGACGTCTCCGGCTCGTAGACCAGCGCGGCGTCGTTGAGCTGCAGCTTGTCGAGTGCCTCGCGCAGCTCGGGATATTGGTCGCCGTCGATCGGATAGAGCCCGGAGAACACCATCGGCTTGGGGTGCTCGTAGCCGGCCAGCATCTCGGGGGCGGGCTTGGCCGCGGCCGTCACCGTGTCGCCGACCCGCGACTGCCGCACGTCCTTCACGCCCGTGATCAGGTAGCCCACCTCGCCGACGCCCAGCCCGCGCTCGGCGACCTTGGGCTCGGGCGAGATGACGCCGATCTCCAGCGTCTCGTGCGTGGCCATGGTGGACATCATGAGGATGCGCTCGCGCTTGCCGAGGTGCCCGTCGATGACCCGGACGTACGTCACCACGCCGCGGTAGGTGTCGTAGACCGAGTCGAAGATCAGCGCGCGGGCGGCCGCGTCGGCGTCGCCGACCGGCCCTGGCACGGTCGCGACCACGTGGTCGAGCAGTTCGCGCACGCCCTCGCCTGTCTTGCCCGACACCCTGAGCACGTCGGACGGGTCACAGCCGATCAGGCCCGCCAGCTCCTCGGCGAACTTCTCCGGCTGGGCCGCGGGCAGGTCGATCTTGTTGAGGACGGGGATGATGTGCAGGTCGGCGTTCATGGCCAGATAGAGATTGGCCAGCGTCTGCGCCTCGATGCCCTGCGCCGCGTCGACCAGCAGGATCGCGCCCTCGCACGCCTGCAGCGACCGCGACACCTCGTAGGTGAAGTCGACGTGGCCCGGCGTGTCGATCATGTTGAGCACGTGGCCGTCCCACGGGAGCCGCACGGCCTGCGACTTGATCGTGATGCCGCGTTCGCGCTCGATGTCCATCCTGTCGAGATATTGAGCGCGCATGGAACGTTCGTCGACCACCCCGGTGATCTGCAGCATCCGGTCGGCAAGGGTCGACTTGCCGTGGTCGATATGCGCGATGATGCAGAAGTTGCGGATCAACTCGGGGTCGGTCTGGCCAGGCTGAGTGCGCACCGAAGTCCGTTTCGACAGGGTTGAGGTCAAGCAGTCTTTCATGGTGACATGCCCGGATGAATGCCCGGACCGTCATCCGCCGCGGCCTGCGCCTGCTCGCGCTTGCCTTGGCCATCGTGGTGGCGCTGGTCGGCCTCCTCGCCGCCACGCTCCGCATCCAGTTTACCGGTGCCCCGGCGGCATGGGCGAAGAGCACGGGCAATGACGCCCTGTGGCTGGGACACGCGTGGGTGGACGGCCGCCGCACGGAGCGCGACGTCGAGCAGTTGGCGGTGCGGCTGCGCGGCACGGGCGTCAAGGACGTGTACGTTCACTCGGGCCCCTTCGAGTGGGACGGCCGCCTCGACCCCGCCAAATACCCCAAAGCCGGTAATTTCGTGACGTGGATGCGTGAGCACCTCCCCGCCGTCCGCGTCTCCGCCTGGCTCGGCCAGGCCGTCAAGAACGGCCTCGACCTCGACGATCCCCAGGCGCGCAAGAACATCCTGGCCGGCGTCGCCGCCATCATGAAGGCCGGCTACGACGGCATCCACTACAACTTCGAGCCGATCGGCGACGGCGACACCGAGTTCCTGGAGCTCCTCGACGAGACCCGGCGGCACACGAAACTGCTGTCCACCGCCAGCCCGCAGATCGAGCCCTATCCCGGCATGCGCCTGGCGGCGAGGGCCGTCCTGGGCCACGACAAGTACTGGTCATCGGGCTACTTCACCCAGGTCGTGAGCCGGGTCGACCAGGTCGCGATCATGACGTACGACTCGTTCACCCCGCTGCCGTCGCTCTACGGCGGATACGCGGCCCGGCAGGCGGAGCTGGCCCTCGGCCTGGTGCCCGACGAGAAGTTCCTGTTCATCGGCGCGCCCGCCTACCATGACCACGGCGTGCCCTGGGCCGACTACGCCGAGAGCGTCGAGATGGCCGCCGAGGGCGCCAAACTGACCCTGACGGAGCACGGCCGCCGCGAGCGCTTCGGGCTGGCCCTCTACGTCGACTTCGCCGCCACGGAGGACGACTGGCGGGAGTACATGACGCGCTGGATGGCCTGAGCTCCCCGTACACTGATGGACGGACCCACTTTTCCCAGGCCGTTGATTTGAGCAGCCGCCTGGGTTATTGGTAATCTGTTCAACTGCGTGTGGCGCGCCCTCTCATCGAGCCCGCGCGCCCCATCCATCACTGACTTTCACCGAGGCTTCTTCGTGGCGAACATCAAGTCCCAGATCAAGCGCAACAAGCAGAACGAGAAGGCTCGCCTGCGCAACAAGGCGGTCAAGTCGTCGCTGAAGACGGCCGTCCGCAGGTTCCGCGAGGCCGCCGAGCAGGGCGACGTCGAGCAGGCCGTCGCGCTGCAGCGGGCCGCCGCCCGTCAGCTCGACAAGGCCGTCAGCAAGGGCGTCATCCACAAGAACCAGGCCGCCAACCGCAAGTCCGCGATCGCCAGGCAGGCCGCGGCGCTGTCCGCCAAATAGCGCAGCAGCAGAGACGCCGCATCCCCTGAGGGGTGCGGCGTTTTCCGTTTCGCCAGGCTTTTGTCACAGTTTCGATATCACACGGGCGTCGCCACCCCGTATCGGCTCCGTCACCGTTACAAAGATCACCTTGCCCTCTGTCCCGCGTGTGCCCGAAAGTGCAGCTAATCAGGCAAAAGGGGGGCACATGCGGGGGCCGCTGGTCGTCAAACGGGCGTTCAGCGAACCGTTGCTCCTCCTGGCCGCGTTCGGGTCGATCCTGCTGGCCACCACCACGCTGGTCGCGCTGACCATGTACGCCTCCTCCATCGCCGAGGCAGGCGTCCGCAGGACGATGGAGACGGCGTCGTTCGAGCAGACGGCCGCCACCATCAGCGCGCCAGTGACCGCGGAGACGTTCCCCGCCTTCGACCGGTCCGTACGCGCCGAGCTCGGCCGGGCCTACACCCGGCCCCCCGCCATCACCACCAGCTTCCGCTCCGACTCCTACGTGCTGCCCGGCCACGAGGGCAAGGAGCGGCCCGAACTGCTCAGGTTCGGCAGCTACGACGGGATCGACCGGCACGCCAGGCTCATCTCCGGCGCCTGGCCGCGCGACGGCGGCGGCCACGTGCAGGCCGCGATCTCGTTGTCGGCCTCCTCGGCCACCGGCTTCGAGACGGGCGACGAGTTCACCACGCGAGGCCGCCTCGACCCGCGCCCGGTCAAGGTCCGCGTCGTCGGCGTCTTCCAGCTCAACGACCCCTCCGGCGCGCGCTGGGCCGGCGAGCAGTTGCTGGCCAGGGGCGTGGACCGCAGCGACTTCACCACGTACGGGCCGCTGATGGTGGCGCGCGAGACGTTCATCGCCCGCTTTGCCAGCAACGTCAACGCCACCTGGACCGCCGTCCCCGACCTGAGCGCGCTGACGCCCGAGCAACTGCGCCCGATGGCCGCCGCGCTCGGCCAGGTGGGCGAGCGGCTGAAGGCGGACGGCTGCGAGCGGTGCACGATCACCGGCCATCTGCCCGAGATGCTCACCCAGCTCGACACCGCGTCCCTGGTGGCCCGCTCCACCATGCTGATCCCGGTGCTGCAGTTGCTGCTGCTGGCGGCGTACGCGCTGATGCTCACCGCGCGGCTGCTCGCCGACCACCGGCGCATGGAGGTGGCGCTGCTGCGCTCGCGCGGCGCGGGTACGGTGCGCCTGGCGGCCCTGGCCGGGGGCGAGGCGCTGCTGGTGGCGGTGCCGTGCGCGATCGTCGCGCCGTTCCTGGGCCCGCCGCTGCTCGCCCTGGTCAACACGCTGCCGTGGATCAGGTCCTCGGGCGTGCGGCTTTCTCCCGCCGCCGGCCTGGGCACGTTCCTCGTGTCGGTCGGCGTGGCCCTGGCCTCGGCGGTGCTGCTCCTGTTGCCGGCGCTGGCGGGCGCGCGGCGCACGTACGTGGAGGAGCAGTCGGCGCGCGGCCGCAGCGGCGGGCGCGGCCTGATCGAACGTGCGGGCGCCGACGTGGCGCTGCTGGTCGTGGCCGGGCTGGCGATCTGGCAACTCCAGCACTACGGCGCGCCCGTGACCGCGACGGCGGGCGGCGGGCTCGGCATCGACCCGCTGATCATCTCCGGGCCCGCGCTGGCCCTGCTCACGGGCGGCATGCTGGGGCTGCGGCTGGTGCCGCGCATCTCGAAGCTGGCCGAGCGGCTGACCTCCCAGCGGCCCACGCTCGCCCCCGCGCTGGGCGCCTGGCAGGTGGCCAGGCGGCCGCTCAGGTATGCGGGCCCGGCGCTGCTGCTGACCATGGCGATCGCGATCGGCATCGTCTCCCTGGCCACCACGTCCACCTGGCGCACCTCGCAGCTCGACCAGGCGCGCCACCAGGCGGGGGCCGACCTGCGCCTGTCGGATCCCGCTGACGGTCCGGAACTGGGGTCGCTGGGGCGCGGGACGGCGTTCACCGCGCTGCCGGGCGTGACGGCGGCCTCCCCCGGCTTCCGCGGGCAGACCGAGGTGGGCGGCGAGAGCGCGGTGCTGATCGGCCTCGAGGCGAGCAAGCTCGGCGAGGTGTTCCAGCTGCGGCCCGACCTGTCGGCGCAGCCGGTCACGGGCATGTCACGCGAGCTGGTGGGGGCGCCCGCGGGCAGGCTCGAACTTCCCGGGCGGCCGACGACGCTCGCCCTCCGCGCGAAGACGGACGCCGACCTGCCGCTGCGGCTGGTGTTGTCCGACGGGCTCGGCGTCTGGCGCGACGTGCCGCTCGGCGTGCTGAGGCCCGGAGACAACCGCGTGGAGGTGAGCCTCAAGGCGCTGGCGGGGCAGAGCGGGAAGATCACGTACCCGGTCGCTCTGCGCGGCCTGGTCGCCGGCGCTCGGGAGAGCGCCGCGAACCTGACGCTGACCGGCCTGAGCGTCGACGACCGCGAGCTCGCGACGCCTCCGGTCTCGATGGAGGCGGACGACACCCGGCCGGCCGTGGCCACCTTCGGGACGCGCCCGGAGGCGCCGCTGCCCGTCGTGCTCACGTCCGACCTGGCCGCCTCGCTCAAGATGGGCGTCGGTCAGGTCGGGCGGGCCAGCATCGACCGCAGGGTCCTGGAGATCAAGGTGGTGGCCGTCGTGCGGACGATGCCGACGGCCACGGCGGGCCTGCCGGCGGTGCTCGCCGACTGGGAGACGCTGCAGGCGAGCGATCTGGCCGCGGCGCAACTGCCCAGGCCCGCCACCGAGTGGTGGCTCGCGGCCGACGACACCACGGCCGCGGTGCGGGTGCTCAAGAGCCGGCCGGAATGGGACGTCACCCCGCTCGACCAGCGCGCGCTGGCGGCCCAGCTCCAGGACGACCCGCTGGCCAGCGGGCTGCAAGGGGCGCTGATGCTCGGCTTCCTCGCGGCGCTGGTGTTCGCGGCGCTCGGTTTCCTGGTGAACGCGGCGGTCGCGGCGCGCGAGCGGATGGCCGAGTTCGGGATTCTGCGGGCGCTCGGGGTGAGCTCCAGGCAGGTGTTCGGGATGCTGGCGGTCGAGCAGGCGTTCGTCATCGGCCTGTCCCTGGCGGCGGGCACGGGGCTGGCCGTGGTCGTCGGCACGCTGGTCGTTCCGCACATCGTCCTGACCGGGCAGGCCTCGGCCGTCACACCAGGGGTGCTGCTCGACATCCCGTGGGCAGCCACCCTCGCGATGCTGGTGCTGGTCGCGGCGGTGTTGCTCGCCATCGTGGCCGGTCTGGCACGCAACCTGCGCAGGCAAGGGCTCGTTGTCCGGGAGGAACAGTGAGGATCTTGCTGCTCGCGCGGGTGCACCTGGGCACCGTCGCCGCGCTCTCCGTGCTGACGATCAGCGCCTGCCTGCTGATCGCGGGCCTGCCCAGGGGGATGCAGGCGTCGTTCGACCAGGCGCTGCGGCGCTCGCTGAGCACCGCGGCCGCCCAGCAGGCCGACCTCACCGTGGCCGTGGCGCCGGACTCGCGTGGGGAGGATCTCCACGAACGCGACCAGTTCGCCGCCCGCGACCGCGAATGGCGCGACCTCCTGCCTCCGGGGCTGCGCCCGCTCATCACGCCCGCGGGCACCGGCTCCAGCCACACGAGCGCCAAGACCACCGTCACGCCGATCACCGGGACCAGCGGCACCCAGTTCTTCAATCTCGGCTGGCTGTCCGACGCCGACCGGCGCGTGACCTGGGTCCAGGGGCGGCCTCCCGGCAAACCCGGCACGACGCGGTACGACGGCGAGACGATCCCGGTGTTCGAGGTCGGGGTCGTGGCAGAGGCCCTGCGGGAGATGGACCTGCGGGTGGGCGACACGAAAACGCTCGGCGAGAACGACTACATCGCCGTGAAGATCGTCGGCGCCTTCGAGGCCAAGGACCCCGGCGACCGCTACTGGGACCACAACCTCGACATCCTGCGCGTCACGAAGATCCAGCCGCCGGGCTCGCTGGACTTCGAGAAGCACATCACCTCGCTGATGTCCGACGACGGGCTGAGCGTGCTCAGCGGCGAAGGACGCCACCTGGCCTACCACTGGGTCCTGCCCGTCGACGCCACGACGGCGAACGCCCTGGACGTCCCCCGTCTCACCGCCGCGATCGCCGACTTCGACCGCCTGATCGGCATCCAGTCGACCGGCACCGCCAGCCCCTACCGCCTGGTCACCGGGCTGCCCAAGCTGCTCGGCGACTTCCGCGCCGCGCTGGCCACCGCCGAGACCGTGATGTACCTCGTGCTCGGCGGCCTGCTCGCCGTCGCGCTCGGCGTCCTCGTGCTGGGCGTGCAGTTGCTGGCCGACCGGATGGAGCACACGCTCACCCTGGCCCGCGCCCGCGGCGGGTCGCTGCGCCAGGTCGCGGGCACGGGCGCGGCGCTGACCGGGCTGGCCGAGGCGCCCGCGGCCCTGGCCGGGTACGCGCTGTCGTACCTCGTGCCCGGCCCCGTCCTGCCGATCGTGCACGCCGGGCCGGTCCTCGTGATCGTCGTGACCGTCGGCTACGCCGCCACGCGGCTCGCCGTGACCTATCGCACGCCGCTCCACGAACGCCGCGACGACGTCGCCACCGCCCGGCCCTCCGCCAAGCGGATCACGCTGGAGGCGCTGGTCATCGTGCTGGCGCTGGCCGGGGCCTACCTGCTGCGGGCGCGCGGGCTGACCGACTCAGCGGGGCAGGACCCGTTCCTGCTGCTGGTGCCGATCGCGCTGACGCTGGCGGCAGCGCTGATCACCCTGCGCTGCTATCCCTTCCCGCTGCGCCTGCTCGTCCGGCTGACCGCGCGCGGCCGGGCGGCGGTGCCGTTCCTGGGCCTGACCAGGGCGGCCAGGGCGCGCTCCGCCAGCGTGCTGCCCGTGCTGATCCTGCTGCCCGCGCTGGGCGTTTCGGTGTTCGCCGCGGTGATCTCCGACGGGATCGCCGGCACGCAGACCCGGGCGTCCTGGCAGCAGGTGGGCGCGCCGATCAAGATGACGTCGAACATCGAGATCCCCGCCGAGGCCATCGAGCGGGTACGCGGGGCCGCCGGCGTGGAACAGGTGGTGCCCGCGCAGACCGCCCGCGTGCAGGTCGGCTACGGGGCGGAGCGGGCCGAGGCCATCGCCGTGGACGTCGCGCAGTGGCGGCGGCTCATGGGCGAGGCCCCCTTCGGCCTGCCCGACCTGCCCAGCGGCGCGCTCGTCTCCCCCGAGTTGCAGGGGCGGGGGACGTTCGAGATCGGCTGGCAGTCGCGGCTGAAGCTCCCCACACGCGGCGTGATCGCGTCGGTGCCCGGCTTCTTCACCAAGGGCAAGTTCCTCGTCGTGCCCATCGACGTGCTGACCCGGCCGGCGGTGAACACCCTGCTGATCAAGGGGGACGCCTCCGTCGACGCGTTGAAACGGCTGGTCCCGTCGGCCACCGTGGTGTCGCAGCACGGCACGCTGCGGGCCATCCAGGACGACCCGCTGACGAGCGCCGTACGCTGGACCATGCTCGTCGTGACGGTCGCGCTGGCCGCGTACGCGCTGGTCGCCGTCGTGCTGGCGCTGGTGGTCGGGGCGGCCGACCGGGCCAGGGCGGTGTCGTTCCTGCGAACCCTCGGCCTGTCGGAGCGTCAGGCACAGCGGCTGACCGTGCTGGAAATCCTCCCCGTGATCCTCGTCACCACGCTGGTCGGGCTCGGCCTGGGCCTCGGCCTGCCCGCCGCACTCGGGCCCGGCGTCGACCTGTCCTCCTACGCCGGCGACCTGCCCGTCGGCGACTACTCTCTCGACCTGTTCCTGCCGAGCGCGCTGGCGGCCGGGCTGGCCGCCGCCGCCGTGCTCGGCGCCTACACCCACACCGCCGTCAGCCGCCGGCGCAGACTCGGCACCGTCCTGCGAGTGGGGGACCTCACGTGACCTCACCGCTGCACCAGGGCCCCAGCCGCCGGAATGTTCCGCCCGGCGCTGTGGTACGACGCGGCCGGCTCGTGCGCGCGGGCCGGCCATCTTCCCCGAGGGCGCGCGCCCGGGGCCTCCGGCGAAGGAGATACCGTTGAACCCCACCCTGTCCGAACTGGAAGCGAAGGCCACGCGGCAGAAGGCCGCGTTCGGCGGCGACGCGCACATCGTGTGCGACAACCTCGTGCGCATCTACAAGACCGAAGGTGTCGAGGTCGTCGCGCTGCAGGGCCTGGACCTGGTGATCGACAAGGGCGAGCTGGTGGCCATCGTGGGCGCGTCGGGCTCGGGCAAGTCGACGCTGCTCAACGTGCTGTCCGGGCTCGACGTCCCGACGGCCGGGGTGGCGAGGGTGGCGGGCATGGATCTGCTGTCGATGAACGCCCGCGCCCGGCTGCACTACCGACGTTCCGTGGTCGGCTTCATCTGGCAGCAGACGGCCCGCAACCTGCTGCCGTACCTCACCGCCAAGGAGAACGTCGAGCTGCCGATGAAGCTGGCCGGCGGCCGCGGGGAACGGCGGGAGCGGGCGGGCGAGCTGCTGGAACTGCTCGGCGTCGGCTACTGCGCCAACCGCAAAACTCCCGAAATGTCGGGCGGCGAGCAACAGCGGGCGGCCATCGCCGTCGCCCTCGCCAACTCCCCGCAGCTCATCCTCGCCGACGAGCCGACGGGCGAACTGGACACCGAGACGTCGGAGCTGGTGTTCGACGCGCTGCGCAAGGCCAACAGGGAGCTGGGAGTGACCGTCGTGGTCGTCACCCACGACCTGCTGGTGTCCGAGCAGGTCGACCGGACGGTGGGCATCCGCGACGGCCGCACCAGCAGCGAGACGCTGCGGCGCGAGGACGCCGAAGGTCAGATCATCGCCGAGGAGTACGCCGTACTCGACCGGGTGGGGCGCCTGCAACTCCCGCGCGACTTCATGAACGCCCTTGAGATGGAACGCCGGGTGCGTCTCGAGCTCGAATCCGACCACATCGGCGTGTGGCCCGCGCGAGAGGAGCCGTCAGGTGAATGAGTCGCCCTTGGTCGTGGTGGAAGGGGTGCGCAAGGTCTACCGGAGCGGGCCCAAGGAGGTCGAGGCGCTGCGGGACGTATCGTTCTCGGTGTTCCCCGGGGAACTCGTCGCGATCCGCGGGCGGTCGGGGTCGGGCAAGACGACGCTGCTCAACCAGATCGGCGGCCTGGACAAACCGGACGCCGGACGGGTGGTCGTGAACGGGCACGAGGTCACCGCCATGTCCGACGACGAACTGCTCGCCCTGCGCAGAGACGTGGTGGGGTTCGTGTTCCAGTCGTTCGGGCTGATCCCCGTGCTGTCGGCGGCCGAGAACGTCGGCGTGCCGATGCGGCTGGTGCGCATGCCGGTGCAGGAACGCGAGGAGCGGATCCGGATGTTGCTGGCGCTCGTAGGGCTGGAACAGCACGTCAACCAGCGGCCGTACGAACTGTCCGGAGGGCAGCGGCAGCGGGTGGCGATCGCGCGCTCGCTGGCGAACCGGCCGCGCCTGCTGGTGGCCGACGAGCCGACCGGGCAGCTCGACTCGCAGACGGGACGGCAGATCATGGAGCTGCTGCGGGCACTCGTACGGAGCGAAGGGGTCACCGCCCTGGTCGCCACCCACGACCCGAGCCTCATGACGCTGGCCGACCGCGTACTGGAGATCAGTGACGGCGTGGTCCGTGAGGAGGCCCTCACCTGACGTCGTTCGCCGCCGTCGGCGACACCTTCCCACACGCCCCCGCCGGGGCCTCTTCCCAGGGCGTAAGCGCCTGCCTCATCCAAAACCTTCACCTCACCCAAGCCCTCGACCCCGCCCAAAACTCCGCTTCACGCACGACCGCCAACCACCGACCGGCATAACAACCCCGACCACCGACCCACATGACCAGCCACAACCCCGACCGGCACAACCTGCCCCGACCACCGACCGGCACCACCAACCACAACCAGCACCCGGCACAGCCAGCCCCAACCGCCGCCCCCCATGAACAACCACAACCACCGACCGGCACAGCCGACCCCGGATCACCGACCCGCACGATCAGTGGCAATCACCATCCGGTGCGGGCAACGATCACCGTCCGGTGCGGTTGGCTACGATCACCTGCACCGTGTGTTCGAGTGCGTAAGCCGGGTCGGCGCCGCCGCCCTTGACTTGTTCATCCGCTTCGGCCACCGCCTGGATGGCCTTCGACAATCCGAGGGGACCCCAGCCGTTCAGCTGCCGCTTCACCCGGTCGGCCTTCCACGGCGGCATACCGACATGACTGGCCAGTTGACCACCCCGCAGGCTGCGCGGCGCGCTCGCGACCTTGGCCAGCGACCGCAGCCCATTTGCCAACGCGCTCACCAGCAGCACGGGGGCGACGCCGGTGCCGAGCGCCCACCGCAGTTGTTCCAGTGCCTCGGCCAGCCGCCCCTCGATCGCGGAGTCAGCCACGTTGAAGCCGGTCACCTCGGCCCGGCCCTTGTGGTAGCGCGCCACGGCGGACGCGTTGATCGTCTTGCCCTCGGTGTCGAACACCAGCTGGCTGCAGGCGGCCGCCAGCTCCCGGAGATCATTTCCCACGGCATCGAGCAGCGCCGTGGCGGCGTCACCGGAAATGCTCCGGCCCGCACGCTTGAACTCCCCTTTGATGAACTCCAGCCGCTCCCCCGCCTTGGTCACCCTGTTGACGGTGACCACGTGGGCCTTGGCCTTCTTCACCCCGTCGACCAACGCCTTGCCTTTGACCCCTCCCGGATGCGCCAGCACCATCACGGTGTCGTCGGAGGGCTGCTTGGCAAAGGCCACGACCTCGGCGATGACGTCTTTCGGCAAATCTTGCGCCGACCGGATCACGATGACGGAGCGGCCGCCGAAAAGCGACGGAGAGGTCAACTGCGTCAGCTCGCCCACCGACACTTTGCCGCCCAGGAGGTCGTGCACCTCGGACTCGGGATCAGCGGCCCTCGCCGCCGCGACGACACCGCTCACCGCCCTCTCGGCCAGCAACTCCTCATCGCCGACAACCAAGGTCACAAGCGCTGGATCGGTTCCCGCCATGGGGGAAGCATGCCAGACGCCAGAGACAACCACGTACTCGCCGCGGCAACGCGGGAGGAAGCCCCGCCTCATCGTCGAACTCGGCCTGCGGGAGGCTCGACCACACCTGGTGGAACGAAGCATCACCCGCACAAGCTCACCCCAAGCAGCACATGGCACCGTCCACTCGCTGCAGGCCGCGGGCGAATCCGGCGACGGGCGGCCTCTGCCCGCCGCTGTCCCGGTGTCGAACGTCACGCGGTAGCCCTTCTCCCAGTCGGCGCCGTACCCGGAGACTGCGTCCTCCTCCAGCTCCGCCGCGAAGTGCCGGGCGGAGGCGTCCGGGAGCGGCCGCGCTCGTACCCCCCTTGCAGTGTGCGGTGTCAGGGTGCGGGGCCGCGAGAGACCACGGCCATTCCCCCTTCTGTCTCCACCACGGCGAGATCCCCTGAGTGGTCGGTCCGGTGGACGGCGGCGCCGAGCCTGCGCAGCAGCGCGAGCGTGGAAGGCGCCGGATGGCCGTAGCCGTTGTCCGACCCCACGCTGATCAGCGCGGCGCGAGCACCCACGGCTTCCAGGAAGGCGGGCGACTGCCTGTTGGATCCATGGTGCGGGATCTTCAGGATGTCGGCCCGGATCGCGGAGCGGCGTAACACCTCTTCCTGGGCCTCGGTCTCCAGATCGCCGCTGAGCAGCACGGAGCCCGATCGCCAGCGTACGTGGAGCACCACGCTGGAGTTGTTGATCGCGCTGCCCTCGCCCTGGCCCGTCACCTCGCCGGAGGCCGGGTCGGGGGCGAGCACGGTCACCTCTGACGGGCCGAACGTCCAGCGAGTCCCCGGCGAGACCGTCCATTCCGGTATCCGGCGCCCCTCCAGCGTGCCCGAGACGCGTGCGGAGGCTCGCGCCATGGCCCGCTGCGGGCTGACGACCACCGCGCCGACGCGCCGGTCCCGGAGCACTCCGGGCAGTCCGCCCACATGGTCGGCATGCGGATGGGTGAGGACGAGCAGCGGAACATCTTCGACGCCGAGGCCGCGCAGGCACCGGTCCATCGCGACCGGATCGGGCCCTGTGTCCACCACGACCCCTCGTCCTGGCCCTGCCGCGACGACGATCCCGTCTCCCTGGCCCACGTCGCACATCACCATGAGCCAGCCCTTGGGCGGCCAGGGCGTCGCGATCGGCCGGATCACCAGCACCGCCACCAGAGCGGCACCGGCCGCCGTCAACGCGATCGCCCGCCAGGCGCGACGCCGCAGGATCAGTATTCCGACCGCCACCGCGAGCGCGAGCAACCCCAATCCGGGAAGGCCGCCCGGCCACGGCACGGTGGCGTACGGCAGGCTCACCGACCATCGGGCGACCGTGATGATCCAACCGACCGCGTAACCAGCCGGGACCACCATGAACCGGGCCCCGTCAAGCCACACGGGGGTCACCAGAGCCGCCCCGAAACCCAGCAGGGTCGCGGGAGCGACCGCCGGAGCCACGAGGAGGTTGGCGATGAGAGCGACGGGTGTGAGCTGTCCCGACATCAACACCAGAACCGGTGTCACCGCAACCTGCGCCGCCGCCGGCACGGCGATGGCCTCGGCGAGCCAGCGTGGCAACCGCACCGATGACCGGGACTTTCCCCGCCGGCTCTCCGCCGCTCTCGAGCCGTTCCTCACGTCGCGCCACAGCCCGCCGTCCTGATCGCGCCCCTGCGGATCGCTTCGGCCGCTCCCCTCCGGATCGCTTCGGTCACGGACCTGCGAATCGCTTCGGACACGGGCCTGCGGATCGTTTCGGACACGCCCCGGGTCACCGCCCAGTGCGGGCCAGGGCGCGCCACGCGGATGCGGTCGTGGCCCCGCGCTCCGGTCCTGTGGTGGTGGTGCGTCGCTGTCGTCTTGCTGGGCCGCCGACAGTCTGTCGCGCCAGCGAGGGGCGAGGAGGAGGATCCCGGCGGTGGCGGCCACCGAGAGGGCGAAGCCGTAGGAGCGGGCGAGTTCTGGGACGAAGAGCACCAGAAGGAGAACCGTTGCCGAAAGGGCCGCGAAACCATCTCGTGCCCTGCCGGTGCCCAGCGCGACGGCGGCGGCGAGGCCCATGAGGAGAGCACGCAGGACGCTCGGGGACGGACGGGCCACCACGGCGAACGCGAGCATGGAGAGCGCGGCCAGAACGGCGCGTACGGGCAGCGGGAAGCCGAACAGGCGAGAGAGGGCCAGCATCGCGCCCGCGACAATGGCGAGATTCGCCCCGCTTACCGCGTTCAGGTGGTTCAGACCGGCTCCCTTGAGGTCGGCCGCGACCTGCGGGTCCATACGCGAGACGTCGCCGACGACCAGGCCGGGAAGAAGGCCGCGCTGGTCGGGAGGGAGCACGTCGGCGGCGGCCCGCAGGCCCGACCTGAGGGCGCCCGCCACCGTCTGGAGCTCCGACGGTGGGGTCAGGACCCGCGGCGGGCCGCGTACCAGAAGGACGGCCGCCACCAGATCGCCCGAGGTGGGGCCGGCGAGCCGGCCGGTGACTTCGAGGTGCTGGCTGGGGAGGAGGCGGGCCCAGGCTGCTCCGCTGGAGAAGACGATGACGGGGACGTTGACGGCCTGCCTGGCCCCGGCCGTGCGGATGAGCGTCAGGGTGGCCGGGGTCACGTAGCTGTCCTGGGCGAAGGGGATGCTCCGGCTGGATCTGCGTCTCGGGTCGTCCGTGAGCGCGATCTGGGCGATGACGGAGGCGTTCCTGGCTGCGAGTTCGGCCACCGGACCGGTGGTCACGGCGTGCACCCGGAAGGCGACTGATCCGGACGCCGCGGACGCGCAGACGAGGGTGGCCAGGATGACACCGCGCCATGCGGCCGCCCCGCCGGTTGAGCGTCCGTCCTCCACGTTGCGGTGCGACGGCGAGATCGCCCCTCGCACAGCCCGCCAGGACGGCGACCACGCAGACCTGAACCACCGAGACTGCGGCATCAGCCGTCGGGGGAGTGAACGGGTGCGCCAGGCCACGGCGACGGCACCGAGGGCCGCGGCCAGGGTGACGACCATGCCGGTGCGTGCGGAACACCCGAGCAGGATCAGCGCACAGGCCCAGGCGGCGATCGCGGGGAGCAGCAGGGGCCAGGCGTGGCTCTTGCCTGAGACGGGCGGGAGCGGATGGTCGGTCATGTCAGACGCGCACCTTCGGCTTGATCCCGTCGAACGTGCGCGGCCCTATGCCGCTGACCTCGCGGAGCTGGTCGATGGAGGTGAAACCGCCGTGGGTGGTACGGAACTCGGCTATGCGTGCCGCCAGCACCTCGCCCACGCCTGGCAGTTCTTCGAGCTGGTCCGGTGTGGCGGTGTTGAGGTCGATGAGGCCCCCCGCAGGGCCCGTGATCGGCGAACCCTGGGGCACCGTGCCGGGAGGTGCGCCCACGACTATCTGCTCTCCGTCGATCAGGCGTCTGGCGAGATTGAGCGCATCCGTGGAGGCTCCTCGTGACACTCCCCCGGCCGCGGTCACCGCATCCGTGACTCTGGCGCCTGAGGGGAGCAGGTAGACGCCGGGTCTACGGATCTTGCCTGCCACGTGGACGGTCACCTTGGGTGCGGTGGGAGTCGTGGACGGGGCCGGCGACGACACGGGGGTGGGTGGTGGCAGCGGCGCGGGCGAGGGCTGGGATCGCCAGACGATGAACGCCGCGACGGCTATGGCCAGGGCGCCCACGGCCACGAGGACACGCAAACCGGGCTTGCCGGGATCGAGGGCAGGGCTCTGGGACACCAGGGCCGAACGGAACGCCTGGAATGTGGGGGGAACCGGGGCGGGACCGCGCCGCTGTGCGGTCTGTGCTCTCCGTGCGGATGATGCTGTCCGTGCGGGCTCTGAGTGAGGTGGGTGAGGTGACAGGCGTGAAGGCTGTGAGGTGTCGTAGGCGCTGTCGAAGGACCACAGTGGCTCAGGGGCCAGGTCGAGGGCCTCAGAAGGCCCACATGCCTCATGAGCGCGCTCCACGGTCTGCGGCGGCTCCCCAGACTCCCCGGAGACGCGGCCGATGGTCTCATGAGTCTCAGGGACACCAACCACGAACCGCGACGCCTGAGGAGAGCGGTCAAGGGCCTCACGGACACCGTCAACGGACGGCGGCTCCTCCAGAGCGCGGTCAGAGACCTCATGGAAACCGACCACGGACCGCGACGTCTGAGGAGACGAGTCGCGGGGGCCGTGGGCGGGACCGGTGTGGGAGCCGGTGGTGTACGGCATTCTTCGCCCGTCGGCGGGTTGGCGAGCGCCCCAC
>NZ_SMKP01000126.1:0-31003 GCF_004349015.1 Nonomuraea diastatica | reverse complement strand
GCCAAGCCCACCACCGCCCCGAAGAAGCGCACGCCCACGGCGTCGGTTCCGCGGAGGGCGTGGTGGTGCCGGGGGAGGGCGCGGCGAGCGGCTTCTCTTCCCGCGTACCCCATCCCGGGGCGATCCAGAGGATCCCGCCGATCAGCGTCGCCACGACGACACCCGAGACACCCGCCAGCACGGGCACGATTAGGCCCTTATGGCCACCCGGCGAGCCCGTCGGCCCGCCCGCGCGGGGCCCGTTCGGAGCCATGGGTCCGCTCGCGTGCGGCCCGTTCGGCACCGGCCCGCTCATGTGCGGCCCGTTCGGAGGCATCGGCCCGCCGGCGTGCGGCACGGGCGGGTTGTTCCCGCTCAGCAGCCGCAGCAGCACGTCCCGCATGGTCGGCCGGGCCCGCGGATCCTTGGCCAGGCAGGCGTACACGATCGAGCGCAGCGGATGCGGCAGGTCGCCGAGTTGCGGCTCGTTGTTCAGGATCCGGTTGATGATGGCGGGCAGCGTGTCCTGACCGAACGGCGGCGTTTCCGTGGCCGCCCACACCATCACCGACGCCCAGGCGAACACGTCCGCCGGCGTCCCCACCGGCTGTCCCGCCAGCTGCTCGGGCGCCATGTACGCGGGCGTCCCCACGATGCCGCTGGTGTGGGTGGCCGCGTCGTCCATGGCGCGGGCGATGCCGAAGTCGATGACGCGGGGGCCGCCCGGGCCGAGCAGCACGTTCGCGGGCTTGAAGTCGCGGTGGACGATGCCCGCCGCGTGGATGGCGGCCAGCGCGGTGGCCGTGGCGACCGCCAGCCGCTGCAGATCGGCCCCGGCGTGCCGGCCGGCCTCGTGCAGCGACGGGCCCTCGACGTACTCCGTCACGATGTACGGCTGCCGCCCCAGCGAGGCGTCCAGCACCTGCGCGATGCAGAACGGCTCCACCCGCCGCGCGTTCTCGATCTCCTTCGCGAACCTGTCGTCGAACCCGGCCCTCGAACGCAGCACCTTGACCGCCACCCGCGTGCCGTCAGGCGCCTGCCCGAGGTAGACGGTCCCCTGGCCGCCCGAGCCCAGCCGGCCGAGCAAGCGGTAGGTCCCCACCACCGCCGGGTCGTCCTCCCGCAGCGGTTCGACGTGCGCCATGAGAGAAGTTGACTCCTGAGACGGGTTTGGTAGATCTTTACGTACGATACCCACCCGAAAGAAGTTTTGTAGCGAAGTTACTGGCATGTAGGAAATCGCCACGTCAGCCAGGAAATTCGATCGCGGATCCGCGTACGGACTTCTATCGTGACAGCACCGACCACGGACCCAGGAGGCCCGCCATGCACCGCGACGAGATGTCCTTTTGAGCCCACCAGCAAGCGCCGCCGGGGGTTCCCTCTAGCGAGACGCACGTCAAACGCGGCGACCGGCGCGTCGGCCGCGGCAAGGAGCTGATCGAGAAGCTCGGCGGCAAGGACCCGTGCCCCTGCGGCTCAGGGCGGCGCTTTCCGCCGCTGCTGCCGTCCGACCGGCCGCTATGACGACACGCTCGGCGACTACTACGTCCGCGACCGCTCCTAGCCACCGCAGTGGCTGCCCGGCCTTCACCGGCGAACCGTTCGCCGCCCGGCACCGTCGGCGGCGGGACACGCAATTGTCGGTGAGGCCTGGCAGGGTGGCTCCGCATCCTTCCGGCCGTCCCAGCCACAAGGGCCGGACGCCGTCGACGCGGGAGGGCCGGAAAGAGGTGCCCGGAAAGATGTGCATGGTGCGCGCAGCTCACCGGAGCACAACCGGGCCACGCCCGTCCACCGGCCGCGCGTCCAGATGGGGGCACGTCGGGTCGTTCCGCCACCGTCATGTGAGGTCGTCTGCCGTCGCGGGTCCCGCGGGCATCGGGTCTGTGCGCCGTCGTGGCGCGGGGCGGAGCGGTGGCCGGTGAGCGGTTCCGTCCGGATGATGCTCGCGCCACTGGCTGTCCGCGATTTCCGCCGCTACTACGCCGGGCAGACGGCCTCGGCGTTCGGCGACGCGCTGACGCCGCTCGCCATCGCGTTCGCCGTCCTCGGCCTCACCGGATCCCCGGTGGACCTCGGGATCGTGGTGCTGAGCACCCGCCTGCCCGTGATCCTGCTGACCTTGCTGGGCGGCGCGGCCGGCGACCGGTTCTCGCGCAGGACCGTCATGCTGCTCGCCGACCTGACCCGGTTCGCCGCGCACGGCGTGACGGCGGTGCTGCTGCTCACGGGCACGGCGAGTGTCTGGATGTTGGTCGTCCTGCAACTCGTCGCCGGCGCGGGTTCGGCCTTCTTCAACCCTGCCGCCGTGGGACTGGTCGCCTCGCTGGCCGGCCGGGAGCGGCTGCAGGCGGCCAACTCGCTGATCTCGCTCTCCAGGAGCACGGCCTCGATGCTGGCTCTCGGCACGGCGGGAGCGCTCGTGGCGCTGGCGGGGCCGGGCTGGGCGATCGCGGCCGACGCGCTGACGTTCCTGGTGAGCGCGGCCTTCCTCTACCGGTTGCCCGCTGACCTGGCCGCCGAGCGGCTCCAGCGCGGCGGCGGGCTGCTGGCGAGCATCCGCGGCGGGATCGCCGAGGTGCGCGGGCGCTCCTGGTTGTGGGTCTGGACCATGCACGCCGCGGTCACCAACCTGATCGTGGTCTCCCCGATCCTCGTCCTCGGCCCGTACGTCGCCGATCGCCACCTCGGCGGCGCTCCGGCCTGGTCGGCGATCGGCATCGCCTACGCCGCCGGTGGGCTCGCCGGCGGCCTGGTCGGGGCACGGTGGAGACCGGCACGGCCAATGGCGGCCGCCATCCTGTTCTTCCTCCTGATGGCGCCGTTCCCGGCATTGCTGGCGCTGCCCGCCGACGTCTGGCTGCTGGCGCTCGCGGCCGTCGCCGCCGGCCTGCAGCTGGTGGTCTACAACGTGCTCCAGACCACCTGCATCCAGCACCATCTGCCCGAGCGTTTCGTGGCGCGGGCGACGTCCGTCACGATGCTGGGCGGGCTCGTGGCCGCGCCGCTCGGCATGGCGCTGGCCGGCCCCGCGGTGGCCCTGCTCGGAACCCGTCCCGTGCTGGGCGTCAGCGCCGCGACCGCCGTGCTGCTGACGGCCGTCACTCTTGTGGCGCCGGCGGTGTGGCGCATCAGGGGAGACCACGCCGCACCCGCCTCCGGCCCGGATCTTGTGCCGGAGCCCACGAGATGAGGCCGCACTTCCCGCCGCCACCGGCGCTCTCACCGAACAGCGGCTCCCCTGATATACAGAGGGGTCGCTGTTCCGACCCGAGGAGACGATCATCATGGGCAAGGCATTCGTCGCGGTTCTGGCCGGCGGGGTGCTGCTCGCGACCGGCACGCCCGCGCTCGCCCCAACAGCCCGGGTGGCCGAAGCAACCCGTGCGGCCCAACCGGTCGGTGAGGGGCGGGCCGCTGGCACCGTCCGGGTCGCCAAGACCAGGCTGGGCCCGCAGGGCTACGGCAAGGTCAGGCTCGGGATGAGCGCGAAGAAGGCGAGAGCGACAGGCAAGATCGTGCTCAAGATGCCACTGCGGGGAGGCGCGTGCTCGGGGTGGGACCTGAAGGCACACCCCACCGGCAAGAACAGCGTGGGCCTGTACATCTCGAAGCGGCGCGGCGTGGCCGTGATCTTCGCCCCGAAGGGAGCCAGGACGCCGGAGGGCATCGGCATCGGCTCCACGACGAAGCAGGTCAAGAAGGCCTACCCGCGCTGGAAGAGCGCCGCGAGCGGCTTCCTCCTCGCCTCCGTGCCCGGCAACAAGAAGGCCTACTACGCCTTCATCGCCTCGAAGAACGGCACGGTCAAGGAGCTGGCGTTCGGGCTCGACACGCAAGACTGCGTCAACTGAACACGTGGCGGAGGACGGCGACATGGTGCGGGTGCTTCCGTCGCGGGCGTGGCCGCGTACGCTGTCGGCACCGTCGAGCCGGGCCGTCCGCACGCTGATCTGCGTGCTGCCGGACGCGGCGGGGGCGCGCTAGGCGCGAGGGCGCGGGAGAGAGGCGATCACGACCAGGCCGCCGCCCTCGCGCGGCCGTGCCCGCACCTCGCCGCCGTGCGCGAGCGCCACCGACCGCACGATCGACAGGCCCAGCCCGGCGCTCCTCCCCGTGACGGTCCGTTCGGCTCCGTGCCGGTGGAAGGGCTTGAAGAGCAGGGGGATGTCATACGGCGGCATGCTCGGCCCGGTGTTGCTGACCTCCACCTCGACCTTCCCGTCCGACACGGTGCGGCTCACCACCCGCACCCATCCGGTGCCGTCGTCGACGTTGTAGCGGATGCCGTTCTCCACGAGGTTGTGCACGAGCCGTTCGAGCAGCAGCGCGTCCCCGGTGGTGGGGGCCTGCTCGGCGACCTCGTACATCGTGACCTTGGCCTCGAAGGCGTCGGACGAGGTGTGGGCGACCACGTGGGTCACCACGTCGGCCAGGTCGACCGGCGACCGGTCCGCGATGTGCTGGTCCGATCTGGCCAGCAGCAGCAGTCCGGAGATGAGGCGTTCGTGGCGGGCGTTGATCTCCAGCAGGCTCTCGCCCAGCTCCTTGACGTCGGGCGTGGCCGTACGCCGGTGCATGGCCAGTTCGACCAGCGCCCGGTTCAGGGTCAGCGGGGTGCGCAGCTCGTGGGAGGCGTTCGCGACGAACCTGCGCTGCCCGTCGAAGGAGTGGTCGAGCCGCTCGACCATGGTGTCGAAGGTGTCGGCGAGCTCCTTGACCTCGTCGTCGGGCCCGTTCAGGGAGATCCGCTCGTGCAGGCCGCGCTCGGCCATCGGGGCGGCGGCGATCCTGCGCGCCGTGGCGGTCACCTGGTGCAGCGGCGTCAGCACCCGGCCCGCCACCACCCATCCGAGCGCCACCGCGGCGGTGCCGACGACGATCAGCGCGAGCGCTCCCTGGGTGATCAGCGACGTGGTGGCGAGGCCGCGCAACTCCGACTCCTGCTGCGCCAGGAACTCCCTGGCGGCCTCGCCCGAGAGCTCGACCCCGTTGTGGCGCAGGATCATCTGTTTGAACCTGCCGGGCTCCGGCGTGAACCGGCTCTCGAAGTACTGGTTGAGCTGCTGGTCGAACAGGAGGTAGGTGACGCCGAGCAGGGTCAGGCCCGCGACCATGAAGAGAGCGCCGTAGACGAGGGTGAGCCGCAGCCGGAGCGTCGGCTGCAGGATCGGCAGGCGCGGGATGATCATGCGATGCGATACCCCACTCCGGGCACGGTCTCCACGATCGGCGGGTCGGCGAGTTTGCGGCGCAGCTTGAGAATGGTGAGCCGGACCGCGCCGGTGAAGGGGTCGGCGTGCTCGTCCCACGCCTTCTCCAGCAGGTGCTCGGCCGAGACGACGGTCCCGTTCGCCCGCATGAGCTCGGTCAGGACGGCGAACTCCTTCTTCGACAGCGGCACGAACCGCCCGTTCCTGTACACCTCGCGCCGCGCCGGGTCGAGCGTGATCCCGGCCCGACGCAGCACGGGCGGCGCGGCGGGGCGGGCGCGCCGGCCCAGCGCCAGCACACGAGCGGCCAGCTCGGGGAAGGCGAAGGGTTTCGGTAAGTAGTCGTCGGCGCCCAGGGACAGCCCGGTCACCCGGTCGTCGAGCTGCGCGGCGGCCGTGAGCATCAGCACCCGCGCGTCGCGCTCCGACGCCACGAGCTGCTTGCACACGTCGTCGCCGTGCACGCGCGGCAGGTCGCGATCCAGCACGACGACGTCGTAGTCGTTGACCGCGATCCGCTCCAGAGCGCTCTCGCCGTCGTGGGCCAGGTCGACCGCGTGGGTCTCGTCCCGCAGCCATTCGGCGATCGCGTCGGCGAGGATGCGCTCGTCTTCCACCACCAGCACCCGCATGGCGTATCAGAGCCCTTTCATCCGC
Source organism: Nonomuraea diastatica (assembly GCF_004349015.1). NCBI lineage: Bacteria > Bacillati > Actinomycetota > Actinomycetes > Streptosporangiales > Streptosporangiaceae > Nonomuraea > Nonomuraea diastatica. The sequence goes on along the minus strand of NZ_SMKP01000126.1, from coordinate 25,148 downwards.
TTACCGAGGCTGATTGTGGCGCAGGCGATATTCGCTCGAAGTAAGCCGAAATGGAAACGTTGAGGAAACAGCGGGCCCTATTGCATCTCCCTCGACGACAGTTCGATGGAGGAGGGCATTGATGCGAGGACGAGTCCTCAGCGCGCTGGCCGTGGCGCCGGTCGCGTTCATCCTGGTCTTGACCGGATGCGGGTCCGGCAGCGGCGGCGGATCCGACGTGGCGTCGGTGAGCGGCGGCAGCGGTGACCAGGCCGCGGCCAGCGGCAAACCGAGCGTGGATCCGCAGGAACAAGGCCTCAAGTTCGCGCAGTGCATGCGCGAGAACGGCGTGGAGGTCGCCGACCCGGAGCCGGGCAAGGGCGTCAGGATGAAGCTGGAAGTGAAAGGCCCGGAGGATCGGGAGCGGGTCGAGAAGGCCCAGGAGGCCTGCAAGGAGTTCGCCCCGAGCGGGCAGAAGTCAGGCCAGGGCGACCCCAAGGCGGGCGAGAACCTGCGCAAGCTCGCGCAGTGTATGCGTGACAACGGCGTCGAAGCCTACCCCGACCCCGAGGGCAACATGATGCGCATCACGGGTGAGGTCGGCAACGACCCCGACTTCAAGGACGCGCAGGCCAAGTGCCAGAAGGAGTCCGCCGACGCCGGTATGGGAGATTCTTGATGGCTCCGGCGACTGACCGGGCCACGCCTCTCGACGGGAAGGCGGAGCCCGCCGCGGCGTCTTCCCGCCGCCGCCGCGGCGGGCGGGGCAAGCTGGTCGCCGGCCTGCTGGTCGCCGTGGCCGTCGCCGGCGGTGCGCTGGTGGCGGTGAACAGCGCGGGCCTGCTGGACGGGAACGTGGAGCCGGCGCAGCAGGCCGGTGCGCTGCCCCCTGCCACCACCGAGGTGACCAAGCAGACCCTGAACGACACCAGGGACGCCGACGGCGAGCTGGGCTACGGCCCGGTGACCACGGCGGTGAGCAGGGGACCGGGCACGATCACCTGGCTGCCCGACAGCGGCCGGCAGATCACCCGCGGCAAGTCCCTCTACCGGGTGGACAACGAGCCGGTCATGCTCATGTACGGCTCGACGCCCGCGTACCGCGACCTCAAGGCGGGTCTGGAGGGCGGCGACGTCGAGGCGCTGGAACGCAACCTCAGCAAGCTCGGCTACGACGGCTTCACCGTCGACGACGAGTACACCTACGACACGGCCGAGGCCGTCATGGAGTGGCAGGAGGATCGAGGGCTGGACGAGACCGGCGTGGTCGAGCTGGGCCGGATCGTCTTCGCGCCCGGCAAGGTGCGGGTGGAGAGCCTGGAGGCGGAGGAGGGGCAGCCGACCGCGCCCGGGCAGAAGGTGCTGACCTACACCGGCACGTCCAAGGTGATCACCGTCGAGCTGGACGCCGAGGACCAGCGGATGGCCAAGAAGGGCTCCAAGGTCGAGGTCACGCTGCCTGACGGCAAGAGCGTGGACGGCAAGGTGACCGAGGTCGCCACCGTCATCCAGCCCGGAGAGAGCCAGGACGCCGACCCGGAGACCCGGCTGGAGGCGCTCGTCTCGATCGGAGACTCGAAGGCCGCCAAAGGACTGGACAAGGCGGCGGTGGACGTGACGTTCACCGCCTCCAAGCGCAAGGACGTCCTGACCGTGCCGGTCGCGGCGCTCGTGGCGCTGCAGGAGGGCGGGTTCGGCCTCGAAGTCATCGAGGGAGGCAGGCCCCGGTACGTCGCGGTGGAGACGGGGCTGTTCGCCGGGGGCCGGGTCGAGGTCAGCGGCGACGAGCTCGCCGAGGGCATGACCGTGGGGATGCCGAAGTCATGACGTACCCCATGATCGAGCTGACGGACGTGTCCAGGACCTATCCCGGCGGTGTGGCGGCGCTGCAGTCCGTGTCGTTGCGGATCCGGCACGGCGAGCTGGCCGCCATCGTCGGGCCGTCGGGCTCGGGGAAGTCGACCATGCTCAACGTCATCGGCACCCTCGACCGGCCCTCCTCGGGGACCGTCCACATCGACGGCTACGACGTCTCGACGTTGTCGGACGGGCAGTTGTCGGCGCTGCGGGCCACCACGATCGGCTTCGTCTTCCAGTCGTTCCACCTTGCCGCGAAGGTCCCCGCGCTGGACAACGTGGCCGACGGGCTCGTCTACACGGGCCTCAGCAGGCCCGAGCGGCGCCGCCGCGCGGCGGCCGCGCTCGACCGGGTGGGGCTGGGGCACCGGATGGACCACGAGCCGCACGAGTTGTCCGGCGGTGAACGGCAACGCGTGGCCATCGCCAGGGCCGTGGCGGGCGACCCGCCGCTGGTGCTGGCCGACGAACCCACCGGGGCGCTGGACTCGGTGTCAGGGACGGGGGTGATGGAGTTGCTGCACGAGCTGAACGCGAGCGGCACGACCATCCTGATCATCACGCACGACCGGGAGATCGCGGCTGGTCTGCCCAGGCAGGTGCGGATGCGCGACGGCCGGATCGTCTCCGACTCCGCCGCCGCACCGCACAGCGAGCCCTGGTCCCGGCGCGCCGGATCAGGGGTGGCGTGATGGCGGGCATCGAGGTGGCGCGGCTCAAACCGTCGCCGGCCAGGATGCGGCTGGGCGATGTCCTGCGAGTCGGCGCGGTCGGCCTGCGCACGCGACCGCTGCGGGCGTTCCTGTCGGCGCTGGGCATCGCGATCGGCATCGCCGCCATGGTCGGCGTCGTCGGGCTCTCGTCCTCGTCGGGCGCCGAGCTCGACCGGACGCTGTCGGCGCTCGGAACCAACCTGCTCACCGTGTCGTCGGGCACCACGCTCATGGGCGAGGCGGCGCAGATGCCGAGGGACGCGGAGACGATGATCGAACGCATCGGCCCCGTCGAGCGGGCGTCGTCGGTCGGGAAGGTCTCCGAGGCCAAGGTCTACCGGTCGGAGCAGATCCCCGAGGCACAGACCGGCGGCATCAGCGCGTACGCCGCGAGCCTCGACCTGCCCGCCACGGTGGGCGCGACCCTGAGCAGCGGCACGTGGCTGAACGCGGCCACGGAAGGTTACCCCGCCGCCGTGCTCGGCTCCGTCACCGCCCAGCGGCTCGGCATCGGCGCGGCGGGAGCGGACACCCAGATCGTCGTCGGCGGCGTGCGGTTCACGGTCGTCGGCATTCTGAACCCGGTGGCGCTCGCCACCGACCTGGACAGCGGGGTCCTGATCGGCTGGCCGGTGGCGGAGTCGAGGCTGGACTTCGACGGCCACCCGACCACGCTCTACACCCGGTCGGAGGAGGCCAAGCTGGAGTCGGTACGCCAGGTGCTGGCCGGCACGGCCAACCCCGAGGCGCCGAACGAGGTGGACGTCTCGCGCCCGTCCGACGCGCTGGCCGCCAAGCAGGCGACCAGCCAGGCGTTCGCCAACCTCCTGCTGGGCGTCGGCGCGGTGGCCCTGCTCGTCGGCGGCGTCGGCGTGGCCAACACCATGGTCATCTCGGTGCTCGAACGCCGCGCGGAGATCGGCCTGCGGCGGTCCCTTGGCGCCACGCGCGGCCAGATCCGCACGCAGTTCCTCGCCGAGTCGCTGCTGTTGTCCGCGATGGGCGGGAGCGGGGGGATCATGCTCGGCATGGGCGTCACCATGGGGTACGCGCTCTACAGCGGCTGGCCGTCCGTGGTGCCGGCCTGGGCCACGGTGGGCGGCCTGGTGGCCACCCTGCTCATCGGCGCCGTGGCCGGTCTCTACCCGGCCATCCGCGCCTCCCGGCTGTCACCGACGGAGGCCCTGTCCACCCCGTGAGCCGCGGCGGGAGGGAGGCTGCGGTGGCGCATCCAGCGCGGGTATGGTGCGGCGTGGTCGAACACGTGAGTGATAACCAAGCTCGCGAGGAGGCCAAGACAGGGTCTACTCACCGCCGGGCCATCCGTGGGGAGCGCTTCAAGTGGCCGGAAACCGTCCCGGCGCACGGGGCGGGCCCCGGCACGTGTCAGGGCCGCCAGCGGCGCAGCCCGGTGTCCTGCTCGTACGGCTGCGCGTCCGGGTAGGTGACCAGTTCCACCACGCTGCCCCATGGTGTGCGGCAGTGGACGAACCGGTTGCGCTCGCCCGACTCCGGCCCCGGCAGCGGCACCGGCTCGGCCATCGGCGACCCGCCCGCCTCGATCACCCGCTGGACCGCCGCGTCCACGTCGTCGACGTACAGGGCGACGTGCTGCCACCCCAGATCGCACATGAGGACCGGGTCGGCCTGCCGCGGCCCGCCGAACTCGAACAGCTCGATCCCGGGCCCGTTGGGCAGCCGCAGCATGCGGATCGCCACCTCGACCGTCCCCTGGGGCACCCCGAGCCGCCGTTCGACCGCCCACCCTCCCTTCGGTCCCCGCTCCTTGGGCAGGGTGTCGTAGAGCACCTCGGCCCCGAACGCGTGGGCGAAGAACTTCGTCGCCTCGTCAAGGTCGGGCACCGTCACCCCGACGTGGTCGATGCCGTGCACGGTCATGGACTGTCTCCCCTCACGGCCGCCGAGCCGTCGTCGTTGCCGTCGTGCCGCGCCTTCCTTGTGCCGTCCACCGTGCCGTGTGGCTGGTGGGCCGCTGCCGGGCCGTCGTCGCGTCGTTCTCTCGCGCGCGGGGTCACCGGCCGCGGAGCCTGGAGATCAGCCCCAGGTCCTCCGCGCAGCGGCCGAGCCCGAGCGCCACGGACTCCAGCGGCCGTTCCGCCCTGCTCACCGGAATGCCCAGCGCCGCCCGCAACCGCCGGCCGAGCCCGCGCAGCAGCGCGCCGCCGCCCACCACCACCGCGCCGCGGTCGGCGAGATCCGAGGAGATCTCGGGCGGGCACTGCTCGACGGTTTCGATCGCCGCCCGCACGATGGACTCGATGGGCTGCCTGGTCGCCTCGTAGATCCGCTGCACGGGCAGCGGCACCGAACGCTCACGGCCGGTGTCGCTCTCGCGTCCGCGCACCGTGACCTGCCGATACAGTGGCTTCCACGCGCTGCCGGCACACCGCTTGGCCGACTCGGCCTCCTCCTCGTCGAGTTGCAGCCCGTGGTCGCGTTCGACCTGGCGGATGATGGCCCGGTTCATGCCCTCGCCTCCGCCGGGGACCGTGGCGGCCGCGATCACGGAGCCGTGGGAGAGCACGGCGATCCGGGTGGTGTCGCGCCCGATGTCGATCACCATGCGCCCGGCGCAGTCCTTGACCGGCAGGCCCACGCCCAGCGCCGCCGCCAGCGCGTGCGGGATCAGCAGGATCTGCCGGGCCTCCGTCTCGAACGCGATGTCGCGCAGCGCCGCACGTTCGATCGGGGTGGAGTTGTTCGGGAGCGCCAGCACGACGCGCGGCCTGGAGAACGGATGCCCGTGCACCTTGCGCAGGAAGTATCTGATCAGGTGCCGGGCGAGCTCGTCGTCGACCGGGAGGCCGCCGCTGACCGGCCAGCGTGTCTCTCCCCGCGCGCCCTGCGCGGCCTCGGTGCCGTATCCGACGACCCGGCCCGTGCGGCTGTCCAGCATGACGGCGGAGGGCTCGTCGAGCACGATGCCTTTGCCCTTGACGTAGATCCGGGTGCTCGCGGCACCCAGATCCATCGCCAGGTCATGACCGAGCACGTTCATCGCGGCACGTCCATCGTGGCATTCGGGGCGTCGACCAACATGCGGGGTGTATTTCCTGGGCCACTCCAACACAACACCAGCAACCGAACGGTCTCCCTTTACCCGGCGGGCGTACGCTTCCGTCGTGCTCGACTACGACCTCGAAGCCGCACATTACGACGAGACCCGTGGCGGTCTGCCGCGGGCCGAGGCCGCCGCCGAGGCCGTGCGCGGGCTGCTGCCCGGGGGCACGCTGCTCGACGTCGCGTGCGGCACCGGGCTGGTGACCAGGGAACTGGCCGGGCGCGGCCTGCGGGTGCTCGGCGTGGACGCCTCCGCCGGCATGGCGCGGGTCGCCGCAGGGCGCGTGCGCGTAACCCTGGGTGACGGCTGCGCGTTGCCCGTACGCGACGGGGCGGTCGACGCGGTCACCACGATCTGGCTGCTGCACCTGCTCGACGACGCCCGTCCCGTGATCGCCGAGGCCGCGCGCGTGGTGCGGCCAGGCGGGGTGTACGTCACGACGGTCGACAAGCGGGCCGCCCACGGGCCTGGAGGCCGGCGGCATCCCGCCGACGCCCCGGAGCTGGTCGTGGCGGAGGCGTCCCGGCACGGTCTGCGGCAGGCCGGCGAGGCCACGTTCGTGGGTCACGGGCAGGGGCGGGACGGGCCGGACCCGGTGTTCCGGCTGCTGGCGTTCACCCGCGACGGGTGACAGGGCGAGGTCGGTTTCGCGTCGAAAGCGACGCCGTGCGAAGCTGTCGTTGTCCCCAACACCATGGAGGTCCTCATGGCGGAATCACCGGAGCCGGAAGTCAGCGAAACTCCCGAGGACGAGATGAAGCGCAAGTTCCGCGAAGCACTGGAGCGCAAGCGCAACCAGCACGCGGGCTCCGGCGCTGGTGGCAGGGGCGTCGACCCATCGAAGATTCACGGGACGCACGGCCCGGCTGCGAGTAAGAGATCGTTCAGGCGCAAGAGCGGCGGCTGAGCCGGAAGGAACTGAGGGGGTACGGCATGCCGTACCCCCTTTCGTATTCCCGCGCTAGGTAGATCTTTGCCCGGTTGATGGCGAATCGTTTGCGTATGTCCGATTCGCTGCTAGAGTTGCCGCCATTACCAGCCGGTGACCTGGCCCTTACCCAAGAGAGGGCCTCCGGCTGGCGCCGAATCCCGACTCGATCGGGAACCGGGGACCCACCCTCACTGGGGTGAATCCGGCCGCGTGCCGGTAGGGCATCTCCACGCCCGAACCCGTCAGCTAACCCGGTAGGTGTGATGGAGAGGACATAACGCATGTATCACCGCGTCGTACCCCCGAATCGCGTAGTGCCGGCCGCCTGAGCGGCCCTCCTTCCCCAGGTTCTTTCTCTCGCCCGATGTAGTCGCTCGGGCGTGCCGCAGCGCCGTGCCTGCTTGCCGGCGTGCCTCCCCCTCGTCCCCTCGCGAAGGACTCCACATTTCATGTCTCCCCGTTTTGGCCTGCGTTCCCTCGCCCTGCTCACCGCCTCCACCGTCAGCTCGATGAGCGTCGTCTGCACCGCGGCACACGCCGATCCGGGCGCCGAAGAGAAGGTCCTGTTCAAGGGCTCCACCACGGCGTCGTACTTCTGGGACGACGGCTCGGGCAGGGCCGGCGACACCGGCCTGCCCGCCAGCGGCAAGCCGATGCAGAAGGGCATGGCCGCCAGCCCGAGCTGGCCGCTGCTGACCGAGGGGTACGTGATCTACAAGGGCAAGAAGATGCCCTTCTTCGTCGGGGACCGAGGGCCCGGGGAGCCGTCCAGCCGCGGCATCATGCTGGATCTCGACGCCAAGACGTTCGCCGACCTGACCGGGGGCACCTTCAACCGCGACTCGCTGATGATCGACGGTAACGGCGGCAAGGGGCACATCGAGATCGACTACGTCATCACCAAGTGGGGTGACGGCCTGGGCAAGAAGGGGCGGCCGGTGCCCTTCTCCACCGGCGCCTACGCCCGGCGAGGCTGACTTTACGAACGCGGCACCAGAATGACATTCTGGCCCCCGTGACCCTCCGCGTAGCCGCGAACGGCATCGACATCGCCTACGAAAGCATCGGCTCCCCCGACGGACGGCCCCTGCTCCTCATCATGGGGCTCGGCGCACAGCTCACCCACTGGGACGACGGGTTCTGCGAGCTCCTGGTGGAGCAGGGACACCACGTCGTCCGGTTCGACAACCGCGACGCGGGCCTGTCGACTCACCTCCACGACCAGGGCGCTCCCACGACGGGGGCGCCTTCGGCGTACCTGCTGGACGACCTGGCCGACGACACCGCGGGCTTCATGGACGCCATCGGCTGGCCGGCCGCCCACGTGGCCGGCGCCTCCATGGGCGGGATGATCGCCCAGTCCCTGGCCATCCGGTATCCGGCACGGGTGCTGACCCTGACCTCGATCATGTCGACGCCCGGCCCCACGGTCGCTCCGCCGACGGAGTCCGCGTTCGCGGCCCTGACCGCCCGCCCCGCCGCCGACCGCGCGGCCGTCATGGCGCAGGCGCTGGAGACGTATACGGTGATCGGCTCGCCCGGTTACGCGATGGACCGGGCGAGGGTCGTCCAGAGGGCGGGGCGCGCGTTCGACCGCTGCTTCGACCCGGCGGGCACGGGCCGGCAGCTGGCCGCGATCATGGCTTCGGGCGACCGTACGGACCTGCTGGCGAGCCTGACGATGCCGGCGCTGGTGCTGCACGGGGAGGACGATCCGCTCATCCCGGTCGAAGGCGGCCGGGCCACGGCGGCGGCCATTCCCGGCGCCCGGCTGGTGACCTATCCGGGCATGGGCCACGACCTGCCCGAGCCGCTCTGGCCGGAGATCGCCCGCGAGATCGCCAAGCTGACCGGCGCCTGACTACGCGGACCGCTCCCGCCGCCGGAGGATCTCGGCCACGTGGGTCTCGGCCCACGTGGCCACCGCCGAGATGGGGTCGTGCAGGGAACGGCCGAGGTCGGTCAGCGCGTACTCCACCCGCGGCGGCACCTCCGCGAACACCTCGCGCGTGATCAGCCCGTCCTGCTCCATGGTCCGCAACGTCTGCGTCAGCACCTTGGGCGTGACCCCGCCGATCCGCGAGCGCAGCCGGGTGAAGCGCATCGGCCCGTCGGCGAGGCAGAGCAGCACCAGCACCGACCATTTGTCGCCGATCCGGTCGAGGACCACCCGCGTCGGGCAATTCGGGTCGAAGACATCACCGGTATCCACAAGGTACTTATAGCACGGTGAAGTAACCAGTATCCGATCGATATCGTGGCGCCATGAAGATCCTTCTATTCGGCGCGACCGGCATGCTCGGTCAGCGCATCGCCGCTGAACTGACCGGCCGCGGGCACGAGGTGACCGGCCTCAGCCGCAGCGGGCCCGTCAAGGGCGACGTCCACGACGCCGCCACGCTGGCCAAGGGCCACGACGCCGTCATCTCCGCCATCGCGCCGCCGCGCGACGGCACCGAGCCGGGGCCGCCCTTCCTCGCCGCCAACCGCGCCCTCATCGACGGTGTGCGCGCGGCCGGGGTGCGCCGGCTCATCGTCATGGGCGGCGCGGGCAGCCTCCAGGTCTCGCCCGGCGTCGACCTGGTCGACACGCCCGGCTTTCCCGAGGGGCTGAAAAAGGAGGCGCTGGCCGCTCGTGCCGCGCTCGAGCTCTACCGGGAGGTCACGGACCTCGACTGGACCTACGTCTCGCCGGCTGCGGAGCTCGCGCCGGGCGAGCGTACGGGCGCCTTCCGCGTCGGCGGCGACACGCTGCTGACCGACGAGCAGGGCCGCAGCGCCATCAGCGCCGAGGACCTCGCGATCGCGATCGCCGACGAGGTGGAGCAGAACGCCCACCCGCGCAGCCGCATCACCGTCGCCTACTGAGCCGCCTCGCCGGGGCCCGGCCGGGGCTTCTCACCAGAGCCCGGTTGGGGCATGTCGCCGGAGCCGGCCGGGGCTACTGGCCGGAGACCGGCTGGGCGTCCTCGTCGGGGAGCAGCGCCTTCTCGTCGGGCTTGTGCACGAGCACGTTGTCCACGTACGACGTCACGGCCGTGGCCAGCCCCACGTCGGCGTTCGCCGTCTCCGACAGGAACCAGCGATGGTCGAGGATCTCGTGGAAGAGCTGCGCGGGCTCCAGCTTCCCGCGCAGCTCGGCCGGGATCGCCTCGACCGTGGGCTGGAACACCTCCGCCAGCCACCGGTGCGCCACGATGGCCTCGTCCTCGTGCCGCAGGCCCTTGGCGACCCTGAAACCGTCGAGGTCGTTGAGCAGCCGCCGCGCCTGGTTCTCCTCCACATCGAGCCCGGTCAGCCTGAGCAGCCGCCGCTGGTGGTGCCCCGCGTCCACGACCTTGGGCCGCACGATCAGCCGGCCGGTGCCGACCTTGCGCCGCACCATCATCTCGGCCACGTCGAAGCCGAGCAGGTTGAGCCGTCTGATCCGCTGCTCCACCCGGTGCCAGTCGACCTCCTCGATGATCTCGCTCTGGGTGATCTCGTCCCACAGGCGGTGGTAGCGGGCGACGATGTCCTCGGCGGTGTCCATGGGGTCGATCGACGGGTGCAGCAGTCCGCCGGCCTCCAGGTCGAGCATCTCGCCGAAGATGTTCGTGTGCGCCACGTCGATGTCGCCGCGCCGCTGCCCCTCGCTGATCATCGGGTGCATCTCGCCGGTCTCGGCGTCCACGAGGTAGGCCGCGAACGCCCCCGCGTCCCTGCGGAACAACGTGTTGGACAGCGAGCAGTCGCCCCAGTAGAAGCCGTTCAGGTGCAGCCGGACCAGCAGCACGGCCAGCGCGTCCAGCAGGCGGGTGAGCGTGTCGGGGCGCAGGGTGCCCGACATGACCGCGCGGTAGGGGAGGGAGAACTGCAGGTGCCTGGTGATCAGTGCCGCGTCGAGCCCGTTCTCGCGGCCGGTGACGTACGCGACGGGCTCCACGGAGGGGGCGTCGAGCCGGGCGAGGTCCCACAACAACTGGTATTCGCGCTTGGCGTACCGCTCGCTGATCTCCTTGATCGCGTACACCTTGCCGGACAGCCTGGCGAACCGCACCACGTGGCGCGAGATGCCGCGGGGCAGATCGACCAGGTGATGCTGCGGCCAGTCTTGGAGGGGCACCTCCCAGGGGAGGCGGATCAGGTCAGGGTCGCCTAGCGCGCCGGTGATCTGCAGGGGCATTTCATCAGGATATGGTGCATCGGTGGACGAGTTTCTCAAGTGGTACTTTTCCGACCGTCCCGTCATCGCCAGCACATTGGGGGCGGACGGCTACGATCACACCCTCGGCGATTTCACCGCCACCGCCTGGACCGCCCGCGAGCAGGAGGAGGTCCGCTGGCACGACCGCCTGTCGGCACTCGAGACCGTGTCCCTCGACGACGCGATCGACAGAGACCTCGTCCTCTCCCAGCTGAGGGGTTCGATCGCGCTCGCGTCCTGGCCCGCATGGCGGCGCGACCCCGGCACCTACCTGGCCGCGATCTTCGCCTCGATGTTCACGCCGTTCCAGCACCGCCTCAAGCCGGAGCCCGAGCTGGTGACGGCCGCCGTCTCCCGCCTCGCCGAGGTGCCCGGCGTGCTGGCCGCCTGCCGCGCCAACCTGGACCCCGACCTGGCGGCCCCGCTGCTGGTCCAGCGCGGGCTCGGCCAGGCACGCACCGGCCGCAACTTCCTCACCCGCACGATCCCTTCCATGGTCCAGGACGAGGGCCTGCGCGCGACGCTGGCCGAGGCCGCCGAGCCAGCCGCGCGGGCGTTCGACGAGCTGGTCACGTTCCTGGAGAGCTTCGAGTGCGGCGGCACCTGGCGGATGGGGGAGAAGCTCTACTCCACGCTGCTGCGCGAGCGCGAGATGCTCGCGTACGGCGCCGCCGAGCTGCACGAGAAGGGCAAGGTCGCCTGGGCGGAGCTGGACACGCGGATGCGCCAGGTCGCGCTCGGGGTCAACGGCACCGAGGACTGGCGGGCGGCCATGGAGTCCCTCATGGACGACCACCCGCCGACGCTGGCCGACATGCGCGCGGAATACGAGGCGGAGACCCGGCGGGCCCGCGCGTTCGTCAGGGAGCACGACCTGGTCACGTTCGCCGACGGCGAGGAGTGCCACGTGCTGCCGTCGGCCGAGTACACGCGCCCGGTCCTGTCCGTCGCCCACTACCTGTCGCCGCCGCCGCTGAGCCTCTCACGCACGGGCGTCTTCTTCGTCCCGTACACGCCTGACGACTTCACCCCCGAGCAGGTACGCCAGCGCCTGCGCACCAACTCGCGGGCCCAGATGCCGTCGATCGCCGTCCACGAGGCATATCCGGGGCACCACTGGCATCTGTCGTACATGGCGGGCAACCGGCGCACGGTCAGGAAGGTCTTCCGCACCCCGTACTTCACCGAAGGCTGGGCCCTGTACGTCGAGAAGCTCCTGCACGAGCGGGGCTACTTCGGCACCCCTGCCACCGAGCTGGCCCACCTCGACTGCCGGATCTTCCGCGCCGCCCGGATCGTGGTGGACACCGCGCTGCACTGCGAGGACATGTCCGTCGAGGAGGCCGAGACGTTCATGGCCACGAAGGCGTCGCTGTCGCCGGGGACCGCGCAGGGTGAGGTGAACCGCTACTGCGCCTGGCCCACGCAGGCGCCGTCCTACCTCACGGGCGCGATCGAGATCGACCGGATCCGGGAGTCGTTCCGCGGCACGCCGAAGGAGTTCCACGACCGGATCGCCGGGTCCGGGGGCCTGCCCCTGGGACTGGCCGAGCAGGCCGCGCTCGCCTGACCGTCGCCGGTCGTGCGTTCGGGCCTTGCGTTCGGGCCGTCCGTGCGGGCGGCCGGGCCGGGCGTGCGGTCAGGGGCGGCGGGGGAACGCCGGCGGGTTGAGCGCGCGGTCGACGACGGCGGCGAGCTGCTCGTCCGTGAGGACGGCCGGCTTGCCGACGCCGAGCCCTCTGACGTACACCTCGCACAACCACTCCAGCAGGCGGGTCGCCTCGAACGCCTGCTCCAGCGTCGGCCCGATGGTCACCCCGCCGTGGTTGGCCATCAGGGCAGCCTGCTTGCCCTCCAGCGCCGCCCGTACGTTGGCGGCCAGCTCGGGGGTGCCGTACGTGGCGTATTCAGCGACCTTGACCACGCCGCCGAGCGCCAGCGCGTTGTAGTGCACCGGCGGCAGCTCCGTCATCGTGGTGGCCACGACCGTCCCGAACACGGAGTGTGTGTGCACCACGGCCAGCGCGTCCGTGGCCTCGTAGACGGCCAGGTGCATGGGGGTCTCGCTGGACGGCTGGGCGTCGCCTTCGACGAGGTGGCCCGAGACGTCGACGATCGGGCACAGCTCGGGCGTCAGCCGGTCGAGCGCGACCCCCGAGGGCGTGACCGCCACCAGGTCGCCCTGGCGCACGCTCAGGTTGCCCGAGGTGCCGATGACCAGGCCGAGCTCGACGGCACGCCGCCCGTACTCGCACAACTGCTCGCGGAGGCTCATATGCGTCGAATTTAGTGGATCGTCCGAAACGCGGCAATTAGCGGCGATCGAGGGCGCCCAGCATGATACGTTCCGCGCCCTCCCGGGTGATCCTGCCGGGATAGAGCAGCAGGTGCAGGCTGAGGCCGTCCACCAGGGCGAGCAGGTGCTCGGTGAGGTCGTCCAGGTCGTCGTCCGCGTGGTCTTCCGCGTGGTCTTCCGGGGGCAGCTCGCCGGCCGCACGGGCCTGCCCGAGCAGGTCGCGTACGGCGGCGCGCAGCTCGCCCGCCTCCGCCCGCTGGACCTCGGCCAGGCGTTCCGAGGTCAGGCTGCGGCTCCAGAAGCTGACCTCGAGCCGGGTCTCCTGGCCGCGCTCGGCGTCCAGCGGCAGGTTGTCGAGCAGCAGCTCGCGCAGCGCGGCCAGCCCCGTCGCGCCCTCGACCTTGGTGGTCAGCCGGGCACGGATGCGCTGGTGCGACTGGCGCAGCGCCGACAGCAGGATCTCGTCCTTGTCGCCGAAGTAGTGGGCGAGGACCCCGTTGGAGTAGCCCGCCTCCTTGGCGATGGCCCGCGTGGTGGCGGCGTCGATGCCGTCCCTGACGATCACCCGGCCGGCCGCCGACATGACCTCGCGCCTGCGTTCGTCGTGGTCGACGATTTTCGGCATCGGGCTGCCCCTCTCGTAGGCGTACTTCACCATATTGACTTTTTATTCGGACGTCTGTCTATTTAGACCATGACCGTCGCCACCGTCGGCGTGCACATCGTCGACATCCTCGCCAGGCCCGTCGAGCACATCCCCGAAGGCCAGGACACCGTGCTGGTCGACCGGATCCGCCTCACCGCCGCGGGCGCCGCCGCTGGAACGGCCGTCGACCTGGTCAAGCTGGGCAACTCCGTGGTCACCATGGGCGCCGTCGGCGACGACGAGCTGGGCGACTTCCTGCTGGCGGTGCTCACCAAGCGCGGCGTGGACGTCTCGCGCCTCGTGCGCAGGGCGGGGGAGCAGACCGCCGCGTCGATCCTGCCCATCAGACCCGACGGCGGCCGGCCCAGCTTCCACGTGCCCGGCGCGAACCTCGGTGTGACGTACGCCGACCTGGACGCCGGGGTGTTGCGCGGCGCGCGGGCGATCCACCTCGGCGGGATGGACGTCACGTTCGGCCTCGGCGATCCGGCCTTCTTCGCGCTCCTGGACGAGGCACGCGCGGCCGGGACGATCGTCACGATGGACCTGCTGTCGGAGATGCCCGACCTGCTGGGCATGGCCATGGCGTTCCTGCCCCACGTGGACTACGTCCTGCCCAACGAGCCGCAGGCCCTCCTCATGACGGGCGCCACCGACGTGGCGGCGGCCGCGGACACCCTGCTGGCCCGCGGGCCGCGCGGCGTGCTCGTCACCCTCGGCGCGTCGGGCAGCCTCGTCGTGACGGCGGACGGCGCGGAGCGGGTGCCCGCGATCAAGGCGGAGGTGGCCGACACGACCGGCTGCGGCGACGCCTACTGCGCCGGCTTCCTCACGGGCCTGCTGCACGGCCAGGACGTGCCGGTCGCCGCCCGCTGGGGCACGGCCGCCGCCGCCCGCGTGGCCACCGGCCTCGGCTCGGACGCCGGCCTCACCGACCTCGCATCCATTCTCAGCCTCCTCTAAGGACCCCAAGATGACCGATGCAGAACTCCGCCAGAGGGCCTCGAAGGTCGTCCCCGGCGGCATGTACGGCCACCTCAACGCCGCCCTCTTCGCCCCCGGCTTTCCGCAGTTCTTCGAACGTGGCGAGGGTTGCCGGCAGTGGGACGTCGACGGCAGGGAGTACATCGACTTCATGTGCAGCTGGGGCCCCGTCGTGCTCGGGCACCGGCACCCCCGCGTGGAGGAGGCAGCCGCCCGCCAGGCCGCGCTCGGCGACTGCCTCAACGGGCCTGGGCCGATCATGGTGGAGCTGGCCGAGCTGCTGGTGGACACCGTGCCGAGCGCCGACTGGGCGATGTTCTCCAAGAACGGCACCGACGCCACCACGCAGGCGCTCATGGTCGCCAGAGCCGCCACCGGGCGGACAAAGGTGCTGATGGCACACGGCGCATACCACGGGGCCGACCCCTGGTGCACGCCCTCACCAGCGGGCACGACGCCGAACGAGCGGGCCGACCTGGTGGAGTTCACGTACAACTCGCTGGAGTCGCTGGAGTCTGCGGCGGCGACCGTGGAAGGCGACGTGGCGGCGATCATCGTCACACCCTTCAAACACGACTCGTTCGAGGACCAGGAGCTGGTGGAGCCGGCCTTCGCCCGCGGCGCCCGCGCCCTGGCGGACCGCCTGGGGGCCGCCCTGGTGATCGACGACGTGCGCGCCGGGTTCCGCGTCGACCTGCGCGGCTCGTGGGAGCCGTACAGGGTGCGCCCCGACCTGACGGCCTGGTCCAAGGCGATGGCCAACGGCTACCCGATCGCCGCCGTGACCGGCACGGACGCGCTGCGCGGACCGGCGCAGACGCTGTACTCGACGGGGTCGTTCTGGTTCTCGGCGGTTGCGATGGCGGCGGCCAAGGCCACCATCGAGACCCTGCGCGACACGGACGGCATCGCCGCCATGGAGAGGGCGGGGGCCCGATTGCGCGAAGGGCTCTACGAGCAGGCCAAGTCACACGGGTTCACCGTGAACCAGACAGGGCCGGTGACGATCCCGTGGCTCAGTTTCGACGGCGACGCCGACCTGTCCGTGGCGATGCACTGGAGCGACGCCTGCCTGCGGCACGGCGTCTACCTGCACCCGTGGCACAACTGGTTCATGTCGGCGGCGCACACGGAGGACGACGTCGCCAAGGCCCTGGAGGGCACGGACCAGGCGTTCGCGGAGACCCGCGCCCACGTCGGCTGACTGCCCCGGCGGGATGACCCTCAGGTGGCTCCGTGCTCCGCAGGCACACGTCCTCGTGCGCCTGCGGAGCACGGAGCCGCACAACCTGGCACCGAATCTCCGACACGTTATGTGATCGGCCGGTCACTCGTTAGAGTGGGTGCCTCTCGGAGCCCTCATGCCGGAGGGGCTCGAACCATGGGGGTCTCATGCGCGCGTCCAAACTTCCGCTCGTCCTGCTCGCCGTCGCCTGTGCCGGAGCCTGTGCAGGGCCGCCCGCCCCGGTCCAGAACGCGGTCGGTCCCGAGGCCGCCCAGAGCCCGGACGGCGCGATCACGTTGTCCGGCTCCGGTGAGTTCACCGACGGCGACACCTCGGCCATCGCCTACGACCGCAAGCTCGCCCCGAAGGGCGCCCAGGCCAGCGTCACCGTCGAGTCGTCCGGAGGCGAGACCACCACCTCGCTCGTCGCCGAGGGCCTGCTGCCCGACCGGCGCTACGGCGTCCACCTGCACACCAAGCCGTGCGGGAAGAAGCCCGACGACTCCGGTCCGCACTACCAGCACCGCCCGGGCAAGATCAATCCAGAAAGCGAGGTCTGGCTCGACATCCGCACCGACGACGAGGGGGCCGGCCGCTCGACGGCCCGCAACGACTGGGCCCTCGACCCCGCCAAGCTGCCGGGCTCGCTGGTCATGCACGCCAAGCCGACCACGCCCAAGGGGCCCGAGGCAGGCGTGGCCGGTGACCGCGTCGCCTGCGTGACGCTCAAGAAGGTGTCATAAGTCCCGCTTCCACCACGGCCGCCCGCCTCCTGAACGCTCATGGGGCGGGCGGCCGCTTGTTGCCGCCCAGAACAGGCATGCCAGGCGATTACTCAGAGTGACGAGTCTTTGGTGGAGTTACGCGCGTCGCAGCGTTACATGTTCGACACGGTCGATTACGTTCGGTGATGGAACGGCGAGTCGTACCCTCTCTACCCGCCCGCCGGCACACACCGCATGCCCATTCGCGTGGCTCACGGGCCGTGATCCCGCGGCGTCCCGTCCCGGGCTCGACGGTGGGCGTGAAGAGCGCGTCAGGCTCCCTGGTTCCTGACCGAGCCGGTCACAGCCACCCAGGCTTCCCGTCAACACAGGAGTCCATATGCGCTTCACGTCCAAAGTCTGCACCGTCGTCGCCCTGGCGGGCGTGGCTCTCGGGCCCGTCGCCACTCCCGCCTCCGCGGCCCCCGTCACGTGCTCGGTTGCCGCTTTGACGCGTGCCATCGACACGGCCAACACCGCCGGCGGGACTCTTGACCTGCAGGCCGGCTGCCTCTATCGCCTGACGAACGCCGACAACGGCGACAACGGGCTGCCGGTGATCAGGGCGGACGTCACGGTCAACGGCAACGGTGCGACCGTGGAAAGGGCGGAGCACGCCTCGGCCTTCCGGATCTTCCGGGTGAAGCGCGGCGGCAAGCTCACCCTCAACCACCTCACTCTTCGCAACGGCCGCGTCGACGGCGCGAACGGCGGCGCGATCCTCGTCGACACCGGGGGTTCCCTGGCGTTGAACGACAGCGTCATCACCGGCAGCTCCGCCGCCAAGGGCGGGGGCGTCTACACCCAGGGCAGCATCTCGGTCAGAAACTCCAAGATCGTCGGCAACACCGCGACCGAGTTCGGCAACAGCATCGGTACGGGCTCCACCGCCGCGGTCATCGTGTCCAACTCCACCGTGGCCGACAATGAGGGCGTCGACCTCGGCAACACCATCGAGATGGAGGACCTCTTCGACGGAGATGGCCTCCTGTAAGCCACCCGCCTGCGCGACGTCGCCGAACCGGGGCCCACACGCGATGAGCGTGAGGGCTCCGGTTCGACGTTCCTGGCGTGCCCCGGCGAAGAGGCGGGGTCAGGAACTGCTGGACAGGGTGAACGCGCCACGGGCCAGAGCGGTCAGCTCCAAGCCGAGCGCCCCGTCGTCGAGGACCGCCTTCGGGTTGACCGCCATCGCCGTCACGACGTACGTCTTCCCGCCGGAGGTGCGGGCGAGGAAGCTCTGGTCGTGCACGCCCGGCTCCGAACCGCCCTTGTACCACACCGTCGGCCACTGCTTCGCCGGCAGCCCGAGCCCGGCGTCGTTGATCGACATCGCCTCGTTCACGTGCTTGTCGGGCATCTTCGCCAGCCGCGCGTAGGCCTGGCAGATGTCGGAGGGCGAGCCGAAATACTCGATGGTGTCCAGCTCGCGCGGCTTGTCCCACGCGGCGATGGTGTCCAGGGGCACCTTGGCGACGACCTTCTCCAAGTAGTCCCGCTTCTTCGCGGTGCTCAGCGACAGATACCGCTTGGCGTGGCGGGGATAGTCGGCGCCCTTCAGCACGAACAGCTCCCGTGTGGTGAGGAGCGGCGCGTTGCGCTTGTCAGGGTTGCCCCAGGCCCGTATCGTGCGCTCGACCGTCTTGCGGCCCACCTGGTGGATCAGCAGGTCGGTGGCCGTGTTGTCGCTGATGGAGATCATCAGCTTGGCGGCCTCCAGCACGGTGACCTTGCTGCCGTCGGGCCGGTCCTGGAGCTGGCCGCTGGGCAGGCTCTTCAGCTCGGGCGTGATGGTGATCTCGGTGTCCCAGCCGAACGCGCCGCTCTTGATGCGCTGCGCCACCGCGCCCAGCACGTACAGCTTGACCATCGAGCCCAGCGGGCGCACCTTGTCGCCGGCGACGGTGTGCAGGGGGCGGCAGTCGCCGTTCTTCTTCACCTCGGCCGCGAGGAACCCGGTCTGGGTCGCGGCCTTGCGCAGCCGCTTGTCGAGCTCGGACCAGCTCTTCGGGGCGGGTGGGCGGAACTGCAGGCCGCCGATCAGGCCCGCGCCGTCCACCGAGAGCACGACCTCGTACGCCGTGCCGGCCGCCTGCACCAGGGCGACCAGTGCCGTTTCCCGCGACTGGACGATCTTCGTCAGCCGCATGTCCTTGAACCCGGTCAGGACCTGGTTGATCTGGTCGGCCGGGACGCCCTTGAGGAAGGAGGCGGAGAAGTGCTTCTTCAGCTCGTCCTCGGGGATCGGGGCGCGGCTGCTCGCGTCGATCAGCCAGCCCAGCTGCTTGCCCGCCGGCGTCGCGGGGATCTCGGGTGCGGAGGTGGCGCTGGCGCTGATGGGAGCCGCCGTGGCCTGAGCGGGAACCGCCTGGCTCACGCACGCCGTCATAGTGGCTGCCACTGTGGCCGCCACTGTGGCCGCAGCCAGGGCCCGGGCGCTCTTCGACGGGGTATGCATGGAGAAGCTCCTTCGGCTCGACTTCGCGTGACCACCAGCGAAGCGGAGCGCGGGGGCGGGGGCCACCAAGCGGGCCACCGTTCTCGCAGGTGAGGCTGTCCGGAGGAAATATGCGGCTAACCTCATAGACGCCCTCCCGATCCCTCATGACGATGGTGGCTTATGACATCCAGGCTGGTGGCCGGGCTGCTCGCGGTGGCCTCGGCCGCGGGGATCGTGGTGGGAACGTCGGTGGAGTACGGCCTGCCGGCGATGTTGCCGTTCATCCTTGTCGCTCTGATGTTGCCCGGAGTGGGCTGGCTGCTGGCATACAGACGTCCGGAGGTCCGCTACGGCTGGGTGCTGCTCGCCGCCGGGTTGTCGCTCGGGGTCGGCATGCTGGGCACAGGGCTGTCCTCCGTCGCCCCCGCGGGGTTCTTCCCGTACATGCAGTCCGTGGGGCTCGCCCTGTTCTACGGGCTGACCTGGATCTTTGTTCCACTGCTGTTCCCCGACGGCCGGCTGCCCTCGCGGCGCTGGCGGGCCGTTCCGTGGATCGCGGGCATCGCGATCGCCGCGCACGGCATCGGGATGGCGAGGGCCGGGCTGGACCCCTCCAACCCGGCGACCGTGGCCGACCCGGTTGCGGCGCTGGTGGGCGGCACCGGGCAGTTCGTCACGTGGATCATCGCGGGGTTCGTGTTCTGCGGGCTGGTGCTCCGCTGGCGGCGCAGCGAGCGGTCCGAGCGCGCGCAGTACGCGTGCATGGTCGCGGGCGTCGCCGCGACCGTGGCGGGCGCCGTACTGACGATGCTCTTCCTCTTCGGGCTGAGCACGCCGTGGCTCGTAGGGCTTGCAGGGCTGGCGCTGATCGGCTCGCTTCCCGCCGCCATCGGGGTGGCGATCGTGCGGCACCGGTTGCTCGACATCCGGTTCGGCATCAGGGGATCGCGCCTGCACCTGGTGTTCGACGTGCGGCCGACGGTCGGCGAGATGCTGTCGGACCTGGGCACCGCGCTGGAGAACACGCCCGAGCCGGTGGAGCAGCTCCGCCGGCTGGCCGCCGCGGTGCGCGCCGGGCTGGAGCTCAGATGGGCGGCCGTGACGCTCGCCGACGGGACACGCGTGGTGGCGGGCCAGGCGGAGGAGCCGGCCGTGCTGACGATGCCGGTACGCGGCGGGCTCGGACACATCGAATGCGGCCCCAGGGACGCCGGGCCGCTGACCAACCAGGACCGGCGGCTCCTGGAGGCGCTGGCCGTTCCCGCGGGCCTGGCGATCCAGAGCGCCGGGCTCGTCACCCGGCTGGTCAACGCCCAGGAGGCCGAACGCCGCCGCATCGAACGCAACATCCACGACGGCGTCCAGCAGCAACTCGTCGCCCTCATCGCCGGCATCGAGCTGGCCCGCGCCACGGGAGCGGGCGCCGACATGCTCGCCCACCTGCGCGAGCAGGCCCGTCAGACGCTCGCCGACCTGCGCGAGCTGGCGGCCGGCATCCACCCGTCGTCCCTCAGCCAGGGCGGCTTGGTGGAGGCCGTCGAGGAGCGCTGCTCGCGCCTGCCGGTGCGCACCACGGTGACCTCGGCCCCCGCCCTGCGGTCGAGGCGCTTCCCCGACGAGATAGAAGGTGCGATGTACTTCACGGTGAGCGAGGCCGTGACCAACGCGCTCAAGCACGCGGGGGCCGCCACCATAGAGGTACGGCTGTCGCAGGCGGACGGCCGCCTGACCGCCGCCGTCGCCGACGACGGGAAGGGCTTCGACGCCTCGCTCGCGCGGCGCAGAGGATTGGCGACGTTGTCGGACCGGCTGGACGCCCTCGGCGGCGGCCTGAGCGTCGGCAGCGAGCCGGGGAAGGGGACATGGGTGAACGCGTGGGTGCCGGTCGATGAGTGAGCCGATCCGCACGGTCGTGGCCGACGACCACTATCTGGTGCGCGAGGGCACCCGCCGGCTGCTCGAGATGTCGGGCGAGGTGGCGGTCGTGGGCGCGGTGGGCAACGCCGACGAGCTCCTCGACGCCGTACGCCGGCTCGGGCCCGACGTCGTGATCACCGACATCCGGATGCCGGGAGGGGAGTGGCGGCCGGGCTTCGAGGGCATCGACGCCGCCCACCGCATCCGCTCCGCCCACCCGGGCGTCGGGGTGGTGGTGTTGTCGCAGTTCGCGGACGCGTTGTTCGCGTTCGAGCTGTTCAAACACGGCACGGAGGGCTACGCCTATCTGCTGAAGGACCGGGTGGGGGACCTGGACGAGCTGCTCGGCGCGATCGGCGCGGTGGCCTCGGGCGGTTCGGTCATCGACCCGAAGGTGGTGGAGGGCCTGCTGGCCAGGCGTGACGTGCGCGGCCAGCGGGAGGAGCTGACCGGCCGCGAGCGCGACGTGCTGCGGGAGATGGCGCACGGCCGCTCGAACTCGGCCATCGCGCGGGCCCTGCATCTGTCGATCTCGTCGGTGGAGAAGAACGTCAACGCCATCTTCACCAAACTCGGCCTGGAGAACAGCGGGGACGTGCACCGCAGGGTGGCTGCCGTGCTGGCCTACCTGGGCCCAGACCCGTCCTAGCGTCGTGCCCGCGGGAGGGCTGAGCAGACCCGGCGCCCCGCTGGTCAGCCCTCGCCGTCCTGGGCAGCCTGAAGGATCTTGCGCAGCGCTGTGGCCACCGGTTCTACCGGCTCCGACAGCTGCTCGACCCGTCTCCTGCCGTGGTGGCGTTGCTCCCGCTCCGGCGGGAGCAGCTTCAGCCTGGCCGCCGCCGCGAGGGCCGCCAGGATCCGGATGTCCTGGTCGAGGCGGCCCACGGGCCGGCCGCCGCGCGCCGCCCTGCTGACGCGCTCGGCGAGCTTGCGCGACAGGTACGGCCGGCGCGGCGTGATCCGCTCGACGGGGAACAGCAGCACCCGCCGCCGCTCCACCCGGATGAGCCGGTCGGCCTCCAGTTCGTCGCGGACGAGGCGGAACGCGTCCGCGCGGTCCTTGCGGATCCACTGCCGCCACGACCGGGGCGGGGAGTTCGCGATCTGCTCCCACACGGCCGCCTGCAGCGGGCCGGGATCGACGGGGGCGGTGACCGCCCGCGCCATGCCCGCGTCGTCCGTCAGGTTGCCGGCCACCAGCAGCTCGGCCAGCGCTGCCGCGCGCAGCAGGTAGCCCAGCTCGCCGCGGTTGGCCAGTCGTTCCTTGCGCAGGTCGAAGGCGAGCAGGAACGCCGACCTCGGCAGGGACTCATCCCGCTCCACCCGAATCTCCGTCTTCATCCGCCGGCTCCTTGTCCTCCTGGGTTTCCTCCTGGCTCTTTCTCGGCCGTCCGCGGGGCCGCATCCGCCCCACGCCGTCGGGCAGGCGCCCGGCCTCCGACAAGGCCCTGCGCAGCAGGAACTCGATCTGTGAGTTGGTGCTGCGCAGCTCGTCGGAAGCCCACCTGGCCAGCGCGTCGTGGACCACTGGGTCGAGCCGCAGGAGGATCTTCTTCCGTTCCACGACGTTTACTGGTAGAGCGTTCCGGTGTTCACGATCGGCTGTGTGTCACGATCGCCGACCAGCACCACGAGCAGGTTGCTGACCATGGCGGCCTTGCGCTCCTCGTCCAGGTCGACCACGTCGTGCTCGGCGAGCTTGGCCAGCGCCGTCTCGACCATGCCGACCGCTCCTTCGACGATCCGCTGGCGGGCCGCCACCACCGCGCCGGCCTGCTGGCGCCGCAGCATCGCGTGGGCGATCTCCGGCGCGTAGGCCAGGTGGATGATGCGGGACTCGATGATCTTCACCCCGGCCGCGGCCACCCTGACCGAGATCTCCGCGGACAACTTCTCGTTGATCTCGTCGGCGTTGTCGCGCAGGGACAACCGCGGCTCGCCGTGCGAGTCGTACGGGTAGCTGCCCGCGATGTGGCGCACCGCCGTCTCCGCCTGGATGGCGACGAACTCCACGAAGTCGTCCACCTCGAAGACCGCCTGCGCCGTGTCCTCCGCCTGCCAGACCACCACGGTCGCGATCTGGATGGGGCTGCCGTCGGCGTCGTTGACCTTCGTCACGTCCGTCTCATGGTTGCGGATCCTGGTGGACACCCGCCGCCGCAGGGTGATCGGGTTGACCCACTGCAGGCCGGGCGTGCGCAGGGTGCCGACGTAGCGGCCGAGCAACTGCACGACCCTGGCCTCGCCCGGGGCCACCGCGGTGAGCCCGAAGGACAACACGATGCCGATGAGGATCATCAGCACGGATGCCACGAGCAGCCACACGCCGCCCTGCCCGGCCCCCGAGGCGAGCATGGTGATCGCCACGATGAGCAGGGCCGTCCCCGCGAGCGTGACCAGCGTGGCCACGCCGACCATCACGAACCCGTTGGCCGCCCGGACCGGGTGCTCGCTCGTGCGCGGCGCCGGCATGTCGATGATGGCCCCTTCGACCGCGACCCCGCCTGATGTGTCGGTCATGACCTGTCTCCTTCTCTGCTTCTCTGTCGATTTCACCTTGCTATCTAAGTGATATCACTTTTTCGGCAGGAGGGCGAGAGAGGGATTCGGGGGTTAGAGAGATGTGGAACGGAATCCGGCGTTAACGGGGTTCTCCCAGGTCGGTGAACGCCTGCCGTTGCGGTCTTCCGGATGTGGTTACCGCCGGATTCCGCTCGATCCGCTAGGAGCACACCCGCGAGACCGCTGACCAGGCGAAACGTCAAACTGAGCAGCGTGAGGCGTACCGTGCGATGCTTCCTTGCATCCACGTCGCTCAACTTGAGGCAACCGGCCCGCTGATCTAGTACTATGCCGGCTCAGCGGACCTTGGCATGCCAGAGGAGAGGGCGGGATACCCTGCCTTCGGTGCCCCGAGCCGCGTGACCGGAGGAGCCGATGCTGGGATGACGGCAGGGCGACCGATGCCCACACAGGACGACGTGCTCGGGTTCTTCGACACGCTGTCGAACTGGGGACGGTGGGGCGACGACGATGAGCTCGGCACTCTGAACCACATCACCGACGACGTCCGGCTGGCGGCGGCGCGTGCCGTGCGCCACGGCAGGAGTGTGTCGTGCGCATGGGAGGTTGCCGTACCGAAAGACATGGAGCGGTCGACGACGACGTGCCCGTGCGCCGCCGACATGCCGGGTGCCGAGAACATGCCGGTAGCCGCATTCCATGCCGACCGGCGCTGGGGCTTCTCGTCCGAGCGGCTCGGCATCACGTTCCACGGCAACACCATCACCCACATCGACTCGCCGTGCCACATCTACTGGGACGGCACGATGTACAACGGGCGCTCTCACTCGCTTGTCGACGCCGCGGCGGGATCGGCGTGGGCGGCCGTCACGGCGGCGGCGAACGGGATCACCACGCGTGGTGTCCTGCTGGACATTGCGGGGGTCCGCGATGTGCCGTGGCTGGAACCGGGGGAGGGTGTGTTCCCCGACGATCTGGAGGAGGCCGAGCGTCGCCAGGGTGTGCGGGTGCGATCCGGCGATGCGGTACTCCTGCGGACCGGCTATGGCCGGGCCCGGCACGAGGCCGGTGAGGCCGGCGGTTTCACGCAGGCCGGCTGGCACGCGTCCTGCCTGCCGTGGCTGCATGAACGGGAGGTCGCGCTGATCGGCGCTGACACCCCCCAGGAGGTTCAGCCGTCGGGGTACGAAGACGTGTTGATGCCGGTTCACGCCGTGAGCCTCGTCGCGATGGGTCTGTGGATGCTCGACAACTGCGACCTGGAGGCGTGCGCGACGACGGCTGCCGAGCTCGGCCAGTGGGACTTCCACCTCGCAGTCGCGCCGGTCCGCTTCGCCGGCACGTCCGGCAGCCCGGTCAACCCGATCGCCACATTCTGACCCCGGTTCACGAGGGGGGTGCGACGCGCCAGGCCTCAGATCGTCCCAGGCCGGCACCGGCCGCCCGCCGTACCTTCACCACATCGCGACCCGGGGCCGCCTCCCGCACCGTGATCCTCATCGGCGCCAGACAGGAGTGCAGGGACGCACGCCGTATGTGGTCCTGGGTCAGCCGAAGACGGCGGGTGGGGGGACGGGGGCCAGGACGGGGTCGCCGTCGTTGATG